>JAYSZD010000339.1:0-1801 GCA_043738185.1 Hymenobacter sp.
CCCGCGGTATCTTTGGCCAATGAATATCCGGCTGGTTTTGTTGTTTTTCGGTTTGCACACTTTGTTGAGCAGCGCAGCCGTCAGGGCGCAGGCCCAAGCGCCGCTCACCTACCGCAACCTGGTGATGGAAGGCGGCGGCATCCGGGGCATTGCCTACGGCGGCGCCCTGCAGGAGCTGGAGGAGCGCGGCGTCCTGAAGGGGCTGACGCGGGTGGGCGGCACTTCGGCGGGGGCCATTCAGGCGGCACTGCTGGCGGTGGGCTATTCGGCCAGCGAGATTGTGGAGGTGGTGAACGCCACGCCCGTGCAGCGGCTGAATGACGGGCAATTCATCTTTTTCGGGGGCACGCACCGGCTCATTACGCAGTACGGCTGGTATCGGGGCGACGAGTTCAGCACCTACCTGGGCGAGCTGGTGGCCCGTAAAACCCAGCAGCCCAACCTGACCTTGGGCGAGTTGCACACGCTGGCGCAGGCCCAGCCCACCCGCTTCCGCGACCTCTACACCACCGGCACCAACCTCACCACCCAGCGCGTGCAGGTGTTCAGCTACGAAACCACGCCCACCATGCGCGTAGCCGATGCCGTACGCATCAGCATGAGCATTCCGCTGTATTTCCGGGCCGTGCTGCTCGACGCGGAAAACAACATCATCAAGGGCGACCCTGCCCCCGGCCAGCCCGTGCAGGTGCTGGTCGATGGCGGCCTGCTGGCCAACTACCCCGTCGATATGTTCGACAAGCCCCGCTATTTGCCCGCCGGCACCACCGCCACACCCGATGCCAGCGGCAACGTATTCAACCCCGAAACGCTGGGCCTGCGCCTCGACCGCGCCGAGCAGATTCCGTTGGACGGCACCACTACTGGGCGCCGCCAGCTGGCCCCGTACGACATTACCGATTTCAATACCTACGTCGCGGCGCTCTACACCGTGGCCCTCGAAAACCTCAACCCCGTGCAGTCCCAGGACTGGAAACGCACGGTGAGCATCAACTTTCTGGGTTTCAGCCCCAAGATAAAGCGCGTGACCGACGCCGAGAAAAAGGCGCTAATGAACAGTGGCCGCGAAGGAGTGAAAACGTTTTTTAACCACTAACCCGGCTGTCATCCTCCATCTGGCGTCCGCTTGCGAAGGACCTTATTACGTTTGCATTGTTAAGGTTGCTGCAAGCTGCGCTACCGCGTTGCGCTCCTTCGCAAGCTCTGGGTGAGCCCCACTCTCTCACCCGAACCCCTCCCACCCTTACACCCCTACATTCTAAATACATGTACGCCACTCTCCAGCCCGACCTTACCCAGCAGCTTCAGGAAATAAAGGATGCCGGCCTTTTCAAAAAGGAGCGTATCATCACCTCGCCCCAGGGCGCCGAGATTGCGACCGACGAGGCCGGCGAGGTCCTGAATTTTTGCGCCAACAACTACCTCGGCCTGAGCTCCCATCCCGAGGTCATCAAAGCCGCCAAAGCCGCCATCGACACGCACGGCTACGGCCTGTCGTCGGTGCGCTTCATCTGCGGCACCCAGGACATTCACAAAGAGCTGGAAAAGCAGCTGGCCGAGTTTCTGGGCACCGAGGACACCATTCTGTACGCCGCCGCTTTCGATGCCAACGGCGGGGTATTCGAGCCGCTTTTTAATGAGCAGGACGCCATTATTTCCGATTCCCTGAACCACGCCAGCATCATCGATGGCGTGCGCCTGTGCAAGGCCCAGCGCTACCGCTACGCCCACAACGACATGGCCGACCTGGAAAAGCAGCTCCAGGACGCCACCGCCAAAGGCAGCCGCCACCGCATCATCG
>JAYSZD010000340.1:0-1800 GCA_043738185.1 Hymenobacter sp.
CTCCGTCGTAAGCACGGTAGGAATTATCCTGCGGGCCGGGCCGGCTGGCGCTACCGCCATAATATTTTTCTTCGCCCACGTTACGGGGTCCATCAGGCCCTGACAACCGGTTCTGATTGCCATAGCCACCCTGGGTGGTGCCGCCCAAATCCTGAGCGCCGAACTCGCCGCGGCTGGGGTCACTATCCTGGTTTTCGCGGCGCTCCCGGTCGTTGTAGCTGCCTTGAGTACTGTTGCCGAAATTGCCACCGTAGTTCTGGGTGGGCTGAAGGTCGTCGGGGTTGGCTTCCTTGTTTTCCTGCTCGTCATTTTCCGCATCCACGGCCCCATCTGCCACGCTCGTTTCCGAATCGGCCAGGGACTCGCTGGAAGTGGGCGTGCTGGAATTGCTACCGTCGAGGCTGCTATCAGCCGTCGGCGCGGGTGCGCCGCCGGGAATACCCGTGCCGGTGCCGGGCGGCGTACGCTGCGTCGCGGTATTGCCAATCGGGCCATCCACGCGGTTGCCCGCGATGTCGTTGGACTCGGTGTTCAGGTTTGTTTCGTCGTTGTTCATGGCAGGGCGGGCGTTGTAATCGGTGAAAGGATGTACTGCTCAACCTATACGCGCGCCCCAAACCGTTGTTCGCCCTGGGGCCAGGTTCCACGCCGGCCACTGTGGCGGGGCGCGGCCGTTCGGCGCCAAAATTTTACCTTTGTGCGGCGGCATCCTTCCGCGCGCTCGTCTTGCGCCGTCAACCCACGGCCAACCAGCTGCGTTAATCGAAGGCCACCTTTCATTTTCACCCCCTCCCCCCGCTTATGCTCACTGGCACCGTTAAGTTTTTCGATGACACCAAAGGTTTCGGCTTTGTTGTCGCCGACGATAACCAGGAAGAAATCTTCGTTCACCAAACCGGCCTCATTCACGAAATCCAGGAAGGCGACCGGGTTCAGTTCAACATCAAAGCCGGAAAAAAAGGCCCCAACGCGGTGGACGTAACCCGCCTGCCGGAATAGCGCCACGCCCACTAAAAACACGAAAAAGCCGGTTCCGCACGCTGCGGAACCGGCTTTTTTACGGGCTTGAGGCCCTACTTTTTTGCTTCGTGCCTGGCCACCCGCACGCCCATAGCCATGAGGCCGGGCAGCTGGTCCTGGCGCATGTACTGCTCTAGGGTCAGGGTGTAGTTGCCCGGCTGGGCGAAGCGCTGCTTGGGCAAAGCCGGAATTTGAATGTCGTAGATATCGCCGGTGCCGCTGCCTTTGGGCTCCCCGGTTTTGGGGTCCATCAGCAGCATTTGGTGCAGCAGTGGCGGGCCGACTCGACCAGCCGGGCCCACCAGCGTGTGCTTCAGATACAGGTTGTAAAAACCGTAAGCCGAAGCGTAGCGCACGTTGAAGTACACGTCGTAAGTGGCCGCCGTATCCTCAATCGCAAAGGTAAAAGCGGGTTTTTGCTGCACGTCCCAGGAGGAATCCGGGAAGTCGATGTTCTGCTCGAACACCCGGTTGGGGTCACAGGCCGTAAACGTGCACAGGAGCCCGAAAACCAGGGTCAATCGGAGCGCAAAGCGATGAAGCATAGTCGGTAATCAGGGTTAAGTAATCAGCGGGCAGCGAATTCATTAAATCACATTTTCGCCATCCGCCAACTCAATTCTTCACAGTAGGGAACAAAGCAGCGGCGCTTAGTTGCTCGCCGGCGCGGGCGCGGCCGCCCCAGCGCCTTCGCCAGCAGGCCCACGGCCGCCGCGCCGGTTGTTGCGGCCGCCGCGGCCTTCGCGCGGCGCGCGCGGTTCACCGCCGCCTTCTGGTGCC
>JAYSZD010000341.1:0-1797 GCA_043738185.1 Hymenobacter sp.
ACGGGCGGGGCCGGGGCGTTGTCTTCGCGAATGAGGTCGGTGAGCTGGGTGAGGGTGAGCTGGAAGCGGTCGACGGCGCCCTGCATGAGGCGCAGCAGCTGGTGCACCTCGGCGTCGTGCCGGACGGCGGGCGGCAGCTGCTCGACGAGGGCCTGCAGTAGGCCGCCGAGGTTGGTGATGGGCGTTTGCAGGTCGTGGGCCGCGGTGTAGGCGAAGGTGTCGAGGTCGGCGTTGGCGCGGGTGAGCTGATGGTTGACCACGTTGAGGTCTTCGTTGGCGTCGGCCAGGGCGGCGTTGGCAGCGTAGAGCTTGTCGTTGAGAGCAGCCAGCTTGTGATTGGCGCCCAGCATCTGCCGGCGGGTAGCTACTTGCTCGCTCACGTCGTTGGCCACGGCGGCAATGGCAGTGACGCGGCCGGCGGGGTCGCGCAGGGGGTGGTACACGAAGTTGGCGTGCACGGTGGCGGGCTGGCCGGCGTGGAGCATGCGCAGGGCCACCTCGTGGGCCACGTAGGGTACGCCGGTGCGCACCACTTCGTCGAGCAGTTCCTCGAAGCCCTGGTCGCGGATTTCGGGCAGCACCTCGAACAAAGGCCGGTTCAGGACCTGCTCGGCCGTGCGGCCCCACATGGCCAGCAGGCCGGGGTTGCACACCTCCACCCGGTAGTTGGGGCCGGCGAACACGCCCACGGCCACCGGGGCTTGGGCCAGCAGTTCGCCCACCTGCAGCAGCTGGGCGTCGCGCTCGCGCCGGGCCAGCACCTGCTGGGTGACGTCGTGGGCAAAAATCAGGATGCCATCGACCTGCCCCTGGGCGTCGCGCGTGGCCTGGTAGGTGTAGGTGGCGTAAATGTGCTCGAACCGACCGGAGTTGGTGCGGTCCAGGGCCACGGGCTCGTCGACGCCGTAGTAGGTTTCGCCGGTACGGTACACGGCATCAAGGCGGTCGAAAAACGGCTGGCCTGCCAGCTCGGGCACGGCCTGGCGGTAAGGCTTGCCCACCAGGGGGCGGTGGCCGAAGACTTGGTGGAAGCCATCGTTGGCCAGCTCGATGCGGTGTTCGGGGCCGGTGAGGACGGCAATCATGGCCGGGGCCTCGGCAATGAGGCGGGCCAGGCGCTGGCGCTGGCCGGTGGCGTCGGCCTGGGCGCTGGTCATCTGGCGGGTGCGGTCGGTGACGGTGGCGGCCAGGCCCTGGTTGACGCGGGCCAGCTCGATGTTCAGCTCCTGCACCTGTTGGCGGGCCAGCACCTGCTCGGTGACGTCGGTGGCCACGACGGTGACGCCGGTTATCGGGCCGTCGGCGTCGCGGTTGGGCGAGTACACGAAGTTCCAGTATACGGTGTCGCGGCGGCCGTCGCGGTCGATGGAAGAGGGCAGCTCGTAGGCCACGTAGGGTACGCCCGTGGTCAGGACGCCGGTCAGCAGCTCCTCGAAGCCTTGGCCGGCAGTTTCGGGCAGTAACTCAAACAAGGGCGTGTTGAGGGCCTGTTCCGCGGTGCGGCCCCACATGCGGAGCACGGCTGGGTTGGCCATCTCCACCACAAAGCGGGGGCCGTGGAACGTGGCCAGGCCCGCGGGAGCCTGCTCGAAGAGGCGCTGCAGGTCTTCGCGCTGAGCTTCGGCGGTGGCCAGCGCGGTCTGTTCGCGGGCCTGGCTGGCGCGCAGCGCGTTTTCGACGGCCGTGCGGGGCTGGTCGGCCGTATCGGTGAAGCTGACGACGAGGCAGTCGGCGTGGCGCTGGGCGGCGAGGTGGAAGTAATTGTCGAGGCCGTCGGCCTGGTAGTTGACCTCGAAG
>JAYSZD010000342.1:0-11850 GCA_043738185.1 Hymenobacter sp.
GGGGCAGTTTCCTCCAACGCGGCGCACTGGTCTGCGTAAGAATGGATAGGTTTTACTAATGCCTTACTTATTCTTACTGCTCATGAACCAGCCACAAACTTCCACAACCGACAATTCAAAAACAGCCACTTCATTCTTCGCCCAGGCCCAACATTGGCTACGTGGGGCCAACCTGGGCCAGTTGCTGGGCCAGGTACCAGCTTCGCTAAAAAATGCTGGTAGCCGTACCGCGTTGGTTTTCAATAAACTCAGCACGACTCAAAAGTTAGCGGGTGGTGCTGCGTTGCTGGTGGGCGCCACGCTGCTGGCGCGGCACAACCAAGGCAGCCGCACCAGTGAGTCGGCCACGCTCAAAGAGCTGCTTTACTTTGTGAACGACCGAATTGAAGGCTACCGCTACGCCGTAGAGGAGAGCCAGGACTCGGAGCTGCGCAACTATTACCTTGATTTAGTAACTCAGAGCCAGCAGTTTGCTAATCAGCTGAATGTGTACCTGAGCCAGGAAGGCGACAGCCCGCAAACCAGGACCACTCTCAAAGGCAAGCTTTACCGGGCCTGGATGGATGCCAAAGCGGCCCTCACCAACCACGACGAAAAAGCCATTCTCGGCTCCAATATCTACGGCGAGGAGTGGGCCCTCAAAGCGTATGAAGAAGCGCTGCACGACAATACCTTGACCGGTGTGATGCGCCAGGTAGTTGAGCGGCAATATGCCCAATCACAGAAAACGTACTACAAGCTCCAGGACCTGCAGGCGAAGGAGTAGATTAGCAATTTGATTCTCACGCAACGCCCCGTCGGGCACGGCCACCTTCGCAGCCGTATCCGGCGGGGCGTTGCGTACAAATCCGGCGCAGGCTCGCATTCGCCAACTCGTCACTATTGGAAAATCCGGCCATTGGCATTGGCGCAAAATGACTACTTTTCGCCGGGTTTCGTAAGACGGGCTGTAACTTAATTCTGCATGGCTGACATCAATATTCAACGCAAAAAAAACGCCCCCAGTCCGTGGATTTTGGTGTTGCTGGCGGCCCTTGCTGTGGCCGTGGCTGCGTATTTCTTCCTGCGCCTCGACCCTGCGAGCGAGCCCGCGCCAACTGGCTTGGAAGCCACGCCTGCCAATGTGCTGCCCCCCGATACGGCGGCCCTGCCACCCATTGCCAGTGAAGAGGAAGAACCAGAAAACCTGACGGCCGCCTCGCTGGTTGCCCAAGCCGAAACCGACCCGGCCGCGCCCGATTACGCCGTGAACGGCCTGCAAAAGCTGACGGAAATACTGGTAGCAATAACGGACCGCACCGACCTGCGTGACCCCGCCATTCGGGAGCAACGCGACAACCTGACCAGCGCCACGAGCCGCCTTGGCGAACCCAATACCAGCGTACGACCCGGTTTTGTGGCCGCTGCCAACCTTATCCGGGGCATCCAGCAACAAGCATATCCCGAATTGGAAGGCACTGCTGCCGAGCTGGTGCGCATGGCCAGCCAGCTGTCGGGCCGTAGCGCAACTGCCGAGGACCAATTGCAAACCAAACAGTTTCTGACCCAGGCCGCCGCCGCGGTGCGTGTGATAAGCGAGCCGGCTCAGTAACCATTCAGAACCAACATCCATGGAAGCACCCGTGCTGCGCCGCCTGCGCGACCTCACCGATTTTGAAGTGGCCGATGACAATCCCGACGTGCGGGGCTGGGTCGTACGCGGTGGCGATGGCCATGCGCTCGGCCAGGTACACGAGCTGATTGTGGACCCGATAGCCCTGAAAGTGCGCTACCTAGATGTGGAGCTGGACGTCCGTTTCCAACGCGGCCCACACGAGAATCACATTCTGCTCCCTATTGGCGTCGCTTCCCTCGATGCGGAAGACGACAATGTATTCGTGACGGCCCTCAACGCTGAAACCGTGCTGAGCTACCCGCCATATATCGAGGTGCAGGTAACCCGTGAATACGAAGAGGCCATGCTTCGGGCGCTGGGCCGGCAGCCGGGTCAACCGGCCCTTTTCTACGAGCAGGACTCTTTCGATGCCAAGAACTTCTATAACCGCCGGGCCTTGTAGCGGGTGGCATAGGCAGCATGGCTTGTGCGTATTCGACGTGGAGGCTAACCCGCACGAGCCATGCTGCTTGTGTCAGGCACTCAGTTCTGCCGCACCATTTCGGCTACGGCGTCTACCCACATGGGCTCCGAGTTTAGCGAAGGCACCAGCTGCCAGTGCTTGCCGCCGACCTCCTCAAACAGCTCCTTGAACTCATCACCCACTTCAATAGTCGTTTCCAGGCAGTCGGCCACGAAGGCGGGGCTGAAGGCTAGTACGTTGTGAATGCCCTTGGCGGGGTATTCCTTAATAACCTCGTCGGTGTAGGGCTGCAGCCAGGGGTCGCGCAGGCGGCTTTGCAGGCGGCTCTGGAAGGTGACGGTGTACTGGTCGTCGCGCAGCCCCAGGCCCTGGGCCAGCAGGCGCGAAGTGGCGTAGCACTGTGCCCGGTAGCAATAGCGGTTGTTCTTGTTGTAGCTGGCGCAGCAGGCGCCCAGCTTGCAGTGACCCTGGTGGCTGCCCTTGAGCACGTGCCGCTCCGGGATGCCGTGGTAGCTGAACACGAAGTGGTCGTACTCGTGCTTATCCATTTCCTCCTTGCCCCGCGCCACCAGGCAGGCTATGAAGCCCGGGTCGTCGGCAAAGCTGCTTATGAAGCTAATGCTGGGCACTATCCACCAGTCCTTCACGATGTCCATCACTTTCTCCTGCACCGAACCCGTACTGGCCGACGCATACTGCGGGAACAGCGGCAGCACGATAATGCGGTCTACGGCTGCGTCGCGCAGTTCATCCAGTGCCTTTTCCACGCTGGGCTTCTGGTAGCGCATCCCGAAGGCCACCACATAATCTTTGCCCAGTACCTCTTTCAGCTTGGCCTGCAAATCGAGGCCATGAAAAAGCAGCGGTGAGCCCCGCTCCGTCCACAGTTCCTTGTAAATCTTGGCCGATTTTGGAGCCCGCAACGGTACTACCAGCCCGCGGAAAAGTGGGTAGCGAATGGCCGCCGGCATGTCCACCACGCGGCCATCGGTGAGAAATTCGTTGAGGTAGCGGCGCACGTCGGGCGTTTCGGGCGAGTCGGGCGTACCGAGGTTGACGAGCAAAACGCCAATGCGGCGGGCAGGGGAGACAGGCATTTTTTTGAGTTTTAGCTATTAGCAGTTGGCCATTGCTTTTGTGTAAAGTGCTAATGGCTTGGATTGTGTTTGGGAGAGAGCTGCACGATTAACCAATTCGAGCGCTTTTTGACTGCAATCTGACTACAAAATAAGCTAATAGCTTGCAGCTAATGGCTAACAACTGATAAAGCTGTACCTTTGCGGCCCTGATTATCAAACCCATCCCTCGTGAACCCCGAAACTAAACCCCATCGCGCCGGCTTTGTGAGCATCATTGGCAAGCCCAACGTGGGCAAGTCCACGCTCATGAACGCGCTGGTGGGCGAGCGGCTCAGCATCGTCACGAGCAAGGCCCAGACCACGCGCCACCGCATTCTCGGAATTCTTAACGGCGAAGATTTCCAGCTGATTTATTCGGATACGCCCGGCATCATCCAGCCCAAATACGAGCTGCATAACGCCATGATGAGTTTCGTGTATTCTTCTCTAGAAGATGCCGATGTGGTGCTTTTCGTGACCGATATTTACGAGAAGCACGACGAGGAACCCGTGGTAGAGCGCCTGCGTAAAATGACGGATACGCCCATCATCTTGCTGGTCAATAAAATAGACCAGGCCAACCAGGAAGAAGTCGAATCCAAGCTGGCTTACTGGAAAGAGCAGCTGCCTAATGCCGCCGAAGTGCTGCCCATCTCGGCCCTAAAACAGTTCGGTACCGATGGCGTGTTGCAACTCGTGATGGAGCGTTTGCCCATTCACCCGCCCTACTACCCCAAAGACGAGCTGACCGACAAGCCCGAACGCTTCTTCGCCGCCGAAATGGTGCGCGAAAAAATCTTCAAGCTCTACAAAAAGGAAATCCCCTACAGCTGCGAAGTTGTCATCGAAGAGTTTAAAGAGGAGGAAGAAATCATCCGCATCCGCGGTATCATCTACGTCGAGCGCAACTCTCAGAAGGGCATCGTTATCGGCCAGGGCGGCGTGGCGCTGAAAAAGGTCGGCACCTGGGCACGGGAGGAGATGGAAAAGTTTTTCCAGAAGAAAGTCTTCCTAGAAATGTATGTTAAAGTAAACGAGAACTGGCGCACGGATGCGAAAGCACTGAGCCGGTTCGGATACCAGTAACGTACCGTGGACTCTGCGAGTCCGCGATACAATTATTTCCGACCATCAATAATTTAAATAACCCCGGGCACTGCCGAATTATAGGTCGGGTCGGCGGCTGGGGCCAGCATCTCATGTCAAAGCAAAACACGGTCGCCATTGTTGGGCGGCCCAACGTGGGCAAATCCACGCTATTCAACCGCCTCGTGGGCCAGCGCAAGGCCATTATGGACAACGAGAGCGGCGTAACCCGTGACCGCCACTACGGCTACGGCGACTGGATTGGCAAGAACTTCACCGTGATTGATACGGGTGGTTACGTGCACAATTCGGAAGATATTTTCGAAGGCGAAATCAACAAGCAGGTAAAGCTGGCCATTGAAGAGGCCGACGTGGTACTCTTTATGGTGGATGCCGAAGCTGGTGTGCACGGCCTCGATGAGGAATTTGCGCACGTGCTGCGTCGCTACATCGGCAAAAAGCCCATCTACATGGTGGCCAACAAGGCTGATACCAACCTGCGCGCCAACGGCGTGGGCGAGTTCTACTCGCTGGGCCTCGGCGATGGCGAAATCTACGCCATCAGCAGCGCCAACGGGCATGGTACCGGCGAACTGCTGGATGCCGTGGTAAGCACTTTCGATGACCCCGGTATTGAAGAGCCGGAGTCGGATATTCCGCGCATTGCCGTGGTGGGCCGCCCCAACGTGGGCAAGTCCAGCCTCGTGAACCTGCTGCTGGGCGAAGACCGCAGCATCGTAACCGAAATCGCCGGTACTACCCGTGACTCGATTTCGGCCCGCTACAATGCCTTTGGCAAGGAGTTTATCCTAGTTGATACGGCCGGTTTGCGTCGTAAAGCGAAAGTGAGTGAGGACGTGGAATTCTACGCCAACATGCGCAGCCTGCGCGCCCTAGAAGAGTGCGATGTCTGCATCGTGATGCTCGACGCCAGCCGCGGCATCGAAGCTCAGGACGTGAACATCATCACCCTGGCCGACAAAAACCGCAAGGGCATTGTGATTCTGGTGAACAAGTGGGACCTGGTGGAGAACAAGGAAACCAACACCGCCAAGGACTTCGAGGCCAAAATCCTTGAAAAGATTGCGCCCATTGCCTACATCCCCGTGGTATTTATTTCGGTGCTGAACAAGCAGCGCGTGCACAAAGCCATTGAAACGGCCATTGAAGTGTACGGCAACAAGCGCCGTAAAATCCCGACTTCACAGCTCAACGATGTGATGCTGAAGGAGATTGAGAAGTACGGCCCGCCCGCGCTCAAAGGCAAGATGATTCGCATCAAGTACGTGACGCAGTTGCCCACGCACAACCCCGTGTTTGCCTTCTTCGCCAACCTGCCGCAGTACGTGCAGACCAACTACGTGCGCTACCTCGAAAACCGGATGCGCGAGCATTTCGACTTCACGGGCGTACCGATTGGCATCCTGTTTCGTAAAAAATAGTGCGTATCGGGCCCTTGAAGCGGTTTTTGTAAACTTTTTACAAAAATTTCATTCAGGCCGGGTTACCTCTTGGCCGCTTGGGTATAAAGCCCCGAATCGAAAGCGTTGCCTGGTGTAAAGCTTTCGAGGTCGTCCGAATCTCAACCCCATTTTTTAATAAAAACACAAGATGAAAAAGACTCTGTTCCTCGCCCTGGCTGCTGTTTCCTTCGCTTTCACCGCTTGCGAGAGCAAGAAAGAGGAGAACATGGAAGCTGCTGCTGACAACGTAGAAGCTGCTGGCGAAATGAAGGCCGACGCTATGGAGAACCAGGCTGACGCAGTACGTGACTCGGCTGATGCTAAGGCTGACGCTATTGAGAACACTGCCGACAAAATGGCTCCTGCTACCGAGACTCCTGCTGAAGAAGTTAAGCAATAGTTTAACCCACAGCCACAAAAAAAGCCTCTCCGGTAACGGAGAGGCTTTTTTTGTGCGCTTTACAGGGTGGTTTCCGGCATGCCCAGCCGGCGGTTCAACAGATTGTCTACTACCTCAAACAGGCGGCGTGGCTCGTAAGTACGCCACGGCAGGTCGTCGAGCTGCCCGCCGAAGTTGATATAGTTGTCCACGTTGTACTGCTTCATCTCGCGCTGCACATGCTCCTGAAAATTGACGCCCGCAATCCAGCCGTCTTCCACATCCTCGTACCACTCTTCGTAATAATCATCGTCGGAGCCGTGGAAGTTGAACACGTTCTCGCCCACCAGAATAAACTTGCGGATGCCCTCGTGTACCAGCACATCAACGATGTTGCGTTTGAGCTCCATGATGTCGTTTTCGATGGCGTCGTTCCATTCGCCAATAAATTCGAGCACGGCGATGCCGTCGTCATAATCCACGAAGAGGAGTTTCAGGAACAGTGTATCCGAACCCAAACTATCCCACTGCGGATGGATGTAGTAGCCGTAAATGGTGTTGGTGTAGGACTCCAGGCTGTTTTCAGCTTCGAACAGCGGCGACCGTGGGTCCTCCGCGGCGGAGTACTGGTCTATCCAGTTGTAATGAGGCTCAATGGTGTGCATAAGAAGAGTAGCACCTGCTTTGGCTGGTGCCCCCTATGAAACGCCGGACGGCCCGAATCGTTCGCCGAAAAAAGCAAGCTCGTGAGGCCCAGGCCGAACAGAATGCTAGGGTTTGGCGGCTTCCAGCGCGGCCCGCACGCTGCCGTGCTGCTTTAGCAGCGCCGCGGCTTCGGCTTGCGCGATGCCCAACTCGTCCATTAGCATGCGTTCGCCGCGGTCCACGAGCTTCACGTTGGAGAGTTTCATGTCGACCATCTTGTTGCCCCGTACGTAGCCCAGCCGGATAAAGGTGGCCGTGGTGAGCATATTGAGCACCATTTTCTGGGCCGAACCGGCCTTGAGGCGGGTACTGCCAGTAATGAATTCCGGCCCCGTCACTACTTCTACCGGAAACTCCGCTGCCACTGCCACCGCCGAGCCGGCGTTGCACACCACGCAGCCCGTGGTCAAGCCTGCCGCCCGGGCCTGTCGCAGCCCGCCAATAACGTAGGGCGTGCGGCCCGATGCGGCAACGCCAACCAGCACGTCCTTCGCGCAGATGTTATGCGCCTGTAAGTCCAGCCAAGCCTGTTCGGCATCGTCCTCTGCCCCTTCCACGGCCACCCGAATAGCCCCGTCGCCGCCTGCCATCAGGCCAACCACCAGTTCGGCCGGGACGCCAAATGTGGGTGGGCACTCCGAAGCATCGACAACGCCCAGCCGGCCACTGGTGCCCGCGCCGATATAGAACAGGCGGCCGCCCGCTGTCAGCCGGGCCACAATGGCCTCCACCAACCGCTCTATTTGCGGCAGTGCCCTGGCCACGGCCTGCGGCACAGTCTGGTCGAGCTGGTTCATGCCGGCCAGTAACGCAGCGGTTGAGAGTGTTTCGAGGCTGTTGTATTCGGAAGGGGATTCGGTCGTCATGCGCGGGGGATTATTTCAACAAGCCTATAACCGGGAAATTGTCAAATACATGGGCCGTGTGCGGGGCGTCTTTGTCCAGCTCAGCGGTCAGGTCCTGGCCGGCCCAGTGTTCGTAGTGGTTGCCGCGCCGCCACAGCCGCGAGCTGCTCACGTCATAAATCTGGCCCTGGTACGCCACCCAGATTTCGTCGCGGTCCTGGCCATTGCGCAGGGCCAACTGGCTACGGGTGTACGTTTTAGTCGTCAGTTGCTCGTTGTCCGTTGTCAGGCTCATATTCTCTTCTGATTCGTAAAAACAACCAACAACTAAGCGCTACCCGAGCAGCGCCTGTAGCCGAATCCAACGCTGCGGCAGGTCGCCCTGGGATGCGTTCAGGTAGTCTTCGTAGGTGCAGGGGACCACGCGCTTCATCGTGTTGTCGCCCAAGCGCTCTACTTCCATCCACCACTTATCGGCGCGGCGCGATTTGTAGAAGACTAGCTTGTCGGGGTTGCCGGGCAGCACCACGGTGTAAGTAAGGAAACGGAAGGTGCCGAAGCCTGTTTCGGGGCGGCGGTGGTAAAAGCCCTCCACGAAGTACCAGAGCATGGTGGCCACGGTAGCGGCAGCCATGCCGTGGGGGTCCAGGTCGGCGCGGTAGCCGTAGAGCCCCAAAGAACTTAGCTGCTCGTTGTGGCCGGCGTACCAGCACAGTTGCGTAGCATCCTCGTTGCTCAGGCCAAAGGGGTTGGCCGGGTAATAGCCGGGCGCGTCCTGCCAGCGCAGGGCGGCAATGTCCACGCTCATAAACTCGGCCTGGCGAATGAGAGGCTCCGCTAACCGGCGGTCGGTGCGCATTTCGCCCACGCTCATGGTCTCAAAATGCAGCTTTTCGAGCGCTACCAGTACTTCGGGTGGCGTGAGGTACTGCTGATGGCCCAAGTGCGCCAGACTGAACACAAAGTTGGGCTCGTGCACCAACAGGCGCCGTAGGTGGCTTTCTTCGGCGGGCGTGCCAGGGCCGGGCTCGGCCATGTCGGGCCGGGCATCCACCACCGCGAAGCTGATGGCGCGGTCCTGGGTTTCATAGGCCAGAAACTGGCCGTAGTCGAGGTCGTGGCTGCCTCCGAGCAGCACGGGCACCGTGCTTTCTTCCAGCAGCGCGCCGATTATTTCGCGCAGGCGCTGGTACGTGTCTTCCAGGGTGAGGCCGGGCCGCAGGTTGCCCAGGTCTACGAAGCGTACGGTGCCGGTGCCTTTTTGTAACTGATAAAAGCGCTGGCGCACTTCGTTGGCCCCGTGGCGGCTGGGGTGGGGGGGGCCGGCGGCGCTGCCGCGCCATTCGTCGAGTCCGATGAGGGCCAGGTCGGCATTGCGCCAGTTGGGAAACGTTTCGGTGAAGCGGGTGGCGTAGGCGGCTAGCGTGGTGGGCGCGGGGGTAGCGGCGGTCAGCGTATCCGGCAACGGGTCAAAAAACAAGGCCAGATTCATTAGGAGCAAGTATGCAGGGACCCAAAATTACGCACTAAAACCCCGCACGCACTGGTTTTTTGGCCGTTTATACCATCAAACTGTTTTTTGTCAGAGCACGATTTCAGTACCATCATCAAAAGAAGTTGTGAGCGAAGAAAAAAAAAGCTCTTTATTTAAGCCGAATTTCACCTGCCTGACCAATAAAACCCACCCATGAACGTTCGCCGCACCTTCGAAATACTGGCCCATCAACTAGCCAATTCGCCCAAGACGGACGCATTCGCCGCTAAAATAGACGGCCAGTGGGTGCCCACCAGCACCCAGCAAGCGCAGGACCAGGCCAACCTCGTCAGCTTGGGCTTGGTATCGCTCGGCCTGAAACACGGCGATAAAGTGGCCATTATCAGCATGAACCGTCCCGAGTGGATGCTGGCCGATTTTGGCATCGCCCAGATTGGCGCCGTGAGCGTGCCCATGTACCCCAGCATCACCGTTGAAGATTACAAGTACATATTCGCCGATGCCGGCGTGCGGGCCATTTTTGTGTCCGATGAAAAGTTATTGGACAAGGTGAAAGAGGCTACCGTTGGCCTCGATATTCCTGCCACCAATATTTTCTCTTTCGACCCCCTACCTGGCACCCGCCACTTCAGCGAGCTGTTGGAGCTGGGTAAAAAGGGCAAATTGGCCGACTTGGAGCCGCTCAAAGCGGCCGTGCAGCCCGACGACCTGTTAACGTTGATTTACACCAGCGGCACTACCGGCAGCCCCAAAGGTGTTATGCTCACCCACGACAACTTGCTCAGCAATTGCCGCAGCTCCCAGCCGGCCGTGCCCGTTTCCAAAGAAGACCGCGCGCTGAGCTTCCTGCCGCTCTGCCACATTTTCGAGCGCATGGTGACTTACCTCTACATGATTAACGGCGTGAGCATTTACTACGCCGAGAGTATGGAGGTAATTGCCGATAACCTGCGCGAAGTGAAGCCGCAGATTTTCACAACCGTGCCTCGTTTGCTCGAAAAGGTGTATGATAAAATCGTTGCCAAAGGCCACGATTTGGAAGGCGTCAAGAAGAGCTTATTCTTCTGGGCCCTGGATTTGGGCCTGAAATATGACACCCAAAAAGACCAGGGCTTCTTCTACAATACGCAACTGGCGCTGGCCAATAAGCTTATTTTTAATAAGTGGCGCGAGGCATTGGGTGGCAATCTGCGCTGCATTGTATCGGGCGGCGGGGCATTGCAGCCGCGCTTGGCCCGCGTGTTCTGGTCGGCCGGCATTCCTGTGATGGAGGGCTACGGCCTCACCGAAACTTCGCCCGTTATTGCCGTGGGCGGCTTCCAGAAGGAGAATAACATGATTGGCACCGTGGGCCCGGTGGTGGAAGGCGTGCAGGTGAAAATTGCTGCCGACGGCGAGATTCTAACCAAATCGGCCTCCGTGATGAAGGGCTACTACAACAAGCCCGAGCTCACGGCCAAGGAATTTGACGAGGAAAACTGGTTCCACACCGGCGACATTGGCGAGCTGGTGAATGGCAAGTTTCTAAAAATTACGGACCGGAAGAAGGAAATGTTTAAGACCTCGGGTGGTAAGTACATTGCCCCGCAGGTTATTGAAGGCAAGCTGAAAGAAGACCCGCTCATCGAGCAGGCCATGGTGGTGGGTGCCGACCAAAAGTTTCCCTCAGTCCTGATTGTTCCCTCTTTTGCCGACCTCAAAGGCTGGTGCAAGCGCCAAGGCATTGCGGAAGCTTCCAACGAGGAACTCATCAAGAACGAGAAAATTGTGGAGCACTACGACGGCCTGGTGAAAAAATACAACCAAAGCTTCGCGCAATGGGAGCAGGTGAAGCGCTTCGTGCTGCTGCCGGAGCTCTGGACCGTGGAAACCGGCGAAATGACTCCCACGATGAAGGTGAAGCGCAAAGTTATCACCGAGAACAATAAGGCGCTCATCGAAGCCCTGTACCACCAAACGGAGAAGCGGTAATTGCGACGGCGGATGGGGATTATCTGCGCCTGGCCAGCGTAAAGCAGGTGCATAATTTAAAAGGTGGGGAATCCGGGGCTTATCCGGGTTTCCCACCTTTTAATTCGTAAACTAGTATGCAAGCCTAACAAATTATGCGTAAGTTTACCGCTCTTATCCCTCGCATATGAAGCCCGAAGAAACTGTCGATTACAACATTAAAGTAGCCTGGCACGCCATTTCGCGGATGTACAACACCCAGGCAGCTCAGAATGACATCACGACCAGTATCGGGTTTGTGTTGCTAAATATCGACCAGGATAAGGGAACGCCGGCCACTAAAATTGCGCCACTACTCGGCCTCGAAACCCGCAGTTTGACCCGGATTTTGCGTAGCATGGAGGAAAAAGGGCTGATTTATAAGCAGGCTGATTCCGTAGACAAACGCTCGGTGCGCATTTTTCTGACGCCGCTGGGTCTGGAGAAGAAAGAGGTTTCGCGTCAAACCGTGCGCCACTTCAATCTGAAAATCCGCGACAAAATCCCGCAGAGTCAGCTTGATATTTTCTTTAAAGTATCGGCGCAGATTACGAGCATGATTGAAAGCAAAAGTCTCTTTGAAGGCTTTGAATTAAAGCCGTTATGGCAGGAGGCATCGGCCTAAGCCGGCCGGTCTTCAACATTATTACCTCACTTTCTCACCAAATCACCCCTCCCGAGGATGAATAGAA
>JAYSZD010000343.1:0-1795 GCA_043738185.1 Hymenobacter sp.
GCTCCGCTGACGCCCGGCAAAAGCAAAGTGAAGATGGCCGACGGCACCAAGGTGAAAACCAAAGTGGACGAGGATTCTGATAAAGTGAAGGTGAAAACCAAAGGTGCCAACGGCGAGGAGACCAAAACCAAAACCAAAGACGGTGAATTGGATGGTAAAGCCAAGGACGCCAATGGCGACAAGACCAAAATCAAGACCAAAGTTGAGTAGTCAACCGGGTCAGTAAACAGGGAAGTGGGCTGGGCAAATTGTCCGGCCCGCTTTTTTTATGGGCTTTGCGTGGGCACTCTACCTCGTTTATCCTCGAATTCGTTAACAAAGCGGCCCCGTTGGGCGTTGGGGGAATACAATTTTCTCGCTTCATCACCGTTATTTGCGCCTGCACATGGCCGTAGTACCCTACAAAGACAATTCCGACGACAAAAAATCGCAGGTTGCCCAGATGTTTAACTCCATCGCGGGCAAGTACGATTTTCTGAACCACTTCCTCAGCGCTGGCACCGACATCTACTGGCGGCGCAAGGCGGTGGATGAGTTGAAAACCCTGCGCCCGGCCCGCATCCTGGACATTGCCACCGGCACGGCCGATTTTGCCATTGAAACCCTACGCACCGCCGCTGCCGACGCCCACGTGACCGGCGTGGATATTTCGGAGGGCATGCTGGAAGTGGGCCGCCGCAAGCTGGCTGCCAAAGGTCTCGGCCACCGCATTCGGCTGGAATTGGGGGATTCGGAAAATCTGCCGTTTCAGGACGACGAGTTTGATGCCGTGACGGCCTCGTTTGGCGTGCGCAACTTCGCGCACTTGGAAGCGGGCTTAGCCGAAATGCTGCGCGTGTTGCGGCCGGGCGGCAAGCTGGTTATCCTGGAGTTCAGCAAGCCCACGGCCTTTCCTCTCAAGCAAGCTTATAATTTTTACTTCCGCCGGGTGCTGCCGGTCTTTGGTAAATTGATTTCCAAAGACCAATCGGCTTATACCTATCTGCCCGCTTCGGTGCAGGCTTTCCCCGACGGTTCCGATTTTCTGGCTATTTTGGCTAGGGTCGGTTTTAAAGAACCTGCATGGCAACCTCTCACCTTCGGCATCAGCTCCATCTACACGGCGCACAAGTAAAGCGCCTGGCCCTATTGGGTATTTTGGGGTTACTGGTGCCCACCGTGGCTTTTGGGCAGCGCAAATCTAATTCCAAAGCCACGCGTGGCAGTGGCGGGACCGTGAAATCCATTACGGTGAAAAACCTGCCCGCTTACGACGAGCGGTGGTTTCATCCGGGCATGTACGTCGGCTTCACTGCTTCCCGCTTCATTATCGAGCATTCGGACCGTTACATCAACAACCGCAACATCATCGCCAATTCCATTATCAGCCCGAGTCTGGGCGTAGGATTTATCGGGGATGCGCGGCTAGGTGATGCGGCTTCACCGTTTGTGCTGCGTTTTGCGCCGGGGGTTGCGTTCCTGACCCGGAAGGTAGAATTCAAGCCGCGGCGGTACCCTAATCCGGATTCCATCGTGACTCAGGAAGTCACTTCCACGGTAATTCAGTTTCCGGTGTTGCTCAAGTACCAGTCGGACCGTCGGCGCAACAGCCGCGTGTACATGATAGCGGGCCTCAGCCCCAGCATCACGGCCAGCAACCGCCGTAGCGACCCGTTGCGCAACCAGCTGCAGGCCCTGAACAGCGACCTGACGCTAGAATATGGCGTCGGGTTGGATTTGTTCTATCCGTTGTTTAAGCTGGCGCCGGAGCTGCGATTTTCGCATGGCCTGCGTAATCTGCTCGTTTCCAGCGACC
>JAYSZD010000344.1:0-1795 GCA_043738185.1 Hymenobacter sp.
GTTCATCAGCGCGTAGGTGAAGCTGATTTTGCGCACGGTCAGGCCGCGCTCGGGGAAGTAGTCGGCGGCAATCTGGCGGGTGGCCAGCACCGAGTTGCCCAGCGACAACGGAATCTGGGGCAGCGCCAGCAGCACGGCGCCGGTCAGAATATCGGCCAGCTGCGGTACGTGCCAGGTGGGCAGGTGCAGGCCCACGGCCCGCTGCGCCGTACCCAGGTCCAGCTTGAAAACCAGCCCATACCCCACGCCCAACGCGATGACGGCCAACGCCGCCGGCCACCGCCGGTTGCCCAGCAGCACCACCGTAATAATGAATGCCGCCGCCGCCAGCGCAAAGCCGGGCAGGCCATCGGCGGGCACGTACTGTTTCAGGGCCAGCGTGGCGAGCTGCAGCGCCAGCCCGAACTGAATGCCGCGCACCACGGCCTTGGGCACCAGCCGCGCCAGGGCATCAATCAGCCCCGTGACGGACAGCAGAAACATGCTGACCCCAATGGCCAGCCCGCCCCCAAAAATGACCCGGCCCGGAATCTTCTGGGCGATAACCAGCGCCGCAAACGCCTTGAGCGGCTGCACCGGCATCGGCATCCGGTACCACAGCCCCGAAAACACCTGCATCAGCCCAAACAGAATGAGTACCCCGGCGCTGTCCATGCCCGACGCCGCGATGACGCCGATAAGGAGCGGCAAATCGGTGCCCAAGTCGCCAAAAGCCCCGGCCAGCTCGTTGCGGTCGAAGCGAATGGGCGGGCGGGGCGGGGCGGGGTCGTACCCGGTAGGGCGGGGTTCGGTCTGGGTCAGGGCTGAGGGTTCCACACGGGCAAAGGTCGGGCGTTTTAACCTCTCAACGAGAGCACGCGGCGCGGTGCGTTCCTACGCCCGGCGCATGGGAATGTGCGGGATGCCATCCTCCAAATACCCCTCGCCGCACTGCGCAAACCCAAAGCCCTGGTAAAACCGCTCCAGGTACTGCTGCGCGCCAATTTTGATGGGCTGCGCGCCGTACAGCACTTCGCAGTAGGCAATGGCCTGCTGCATCAGCTCCTGCCCCAGGCCAAGGCGCCGGTGCGCGGGCGACACAATGACGCGCCCAATGGCTACTTCCTCGTAGCTGATGCCCGCGTCAAAAAGGCGCGCGTAGGCCGCCAGCTCGCCGCTTTCGGCATAGCCCAGCAAGTGATAGGCCTGGTCGTCCTGGCGGTCCAGGTCCTGAAAAACGCAGTTTTGCTCCACGATGAAGACTTCTACGCGCAGGCGCAGCAGCTCGTAGAGTTCGGTTAGGGTGAGTTCGTTGTAGGGTTTGACGGTCCAGTTAAGAGTCATATAGCGGGTTAGTTTTTGGGCATACGGGCCACTTCCTCCAGCGTCACCACGCGGTAGGGAATGCCCAGCGAAGTGGCTACTTGCTCCACCGTATCGGGGAAGCCGGCCTTCTTGCGCAGCTCGTTTACCCGGGCGGCGTTTTTGATGGGCCAGATGAAGGGCTGCTGGCCTTCGCGCAGTCCGGTGGCGGGGTTGGTAATGGTGTAGCCCATGGCCTGGGTGCCGTAAAGCTGCTCCTTGCCTTCGCGCATGAGCTGGCGGTCCAGCATCTGGCCGTAGAGATAAAAGGGCAGTTCCCCGCGCTTAGCGGCGGTTTTAATGAGCGGTAAGTAGGTTTTGATGTCCTGCGAATGCTGAATAATGGACCAGGCCGCCTCGTTGGTCGGTGTGCCCACCAGCGACTTGCCGGGGTAACCATACTGCTTCAGAATGGCGCGCAGACGTACCTGGTTGGCCGAGTCCGTGCGCAGCA
>JAYSZD010000345.1:0-1794 GCA_043738185.1 Hymenobacter sp.
CGTGCCGCCCGACGACCACGACCTGCGCCGCCGCTTCACGGCGTTTGCGGCGGGCGGGCCGCTGGGCAGCGTGGCGTGGGCGGCGCTGGCGCTGGGCATTTTGGCGCTGCTGCCCACGCCGGCCACGGCCGTGGGGCAGGTGCTGGCGGCCGGCTTGGCCGTTAGTGGCGGTTTCTCCGCCTTTCTGGCCCTGCTCACGGCTGTTCCGTTTCACACCGGCGGCTTTTCCAGCGATGGCGCCCGGGTGCTCAACCTGTGGCGCGGCGGCCCGGCTGGCCAGCTCGAAATGGCGGTGCTCTCGGCTTTTGTGCGGTCGGCTTCCGGGGTGCGGCCCCGCGAGCTGCCTCTGGCGGAGCTGGAGGAGGCCGTAGCCTCGCCCAAGGAGCTGCCGTTCAAACTCTACGCCTACCAATACCTCTACCTGGCGGCGCTCGATGCCGACCGCATCGACCAGGCCGGGCAGCACCTGCGCGAGTACCGCGACCGGCTGGCCCTCACGCCGCCCGCTCTGCAAGCCAATGGCTGGTTGGAATCGGCGTTTTTTGCGGCGGCTTACGAGCACGACCTGCCGGCCGCCCGCGCCTTCCGGGAAAAGGCGCAGGTAACGGCCCACACGCCGGCCGACGTGCTGCCCCGCACCGAAGCTGCCCTGGCCCGCCTGGCCGGCGATGCCGACGCGGCCCGCGCCCAGGCCCAAACCGCCCTGCGCGAGCTTCCCAAAACCCTGGACCCCGGCAGCGCCCGTCTCTACAGCGAGTGGCTGACTGATACGATGCGTTGGGCTGACCAGCCGGCTACCAGCAGCGTGGGCTAGCGCCCCGGCGCTCCGGGCAACCATTGGTGCCACCAGTGCATCTGACTGGCAACTGTAATAGAATCTATTTCTTTACGATAAAACCACCAATGAGCAGCCGCTACGGCTTGCTTCAATCAGGATTTCACGCAATAACTCATCACTTTTTTCTGTAATAATGGCGCTCACGATTACCAATCTCTCCAAAACTTACCCCAACGGGACGCAGGCGCTCAAAAACGTGAGCCTGGAAATTCCCAACGGCATGTTTGGCCTGCTCGGGCCCAACGGCGCGGGCAAATCCAGCCTGATGCGCACCATTGCCACGCTGCAGGACGCCGACACCGGCTCCATCATGCTCGACAACATTGACGTGCTGCGCGACAAAGAGGCCGTGCGCCGCGTGCTGGGCTACCTGCCCCAGGAATTTGGCGTGTATCCGAGCGTGAGCGCCGAGGAATTGCTCGACCACTTCGCCACCCTCAAAGGCATAGCCAACGGCAAGGAGCGCAAGGAAATGGTGGCCGCCCTGCTGCACCAAACCAACCTCTACGACGTGCGCAAAAAGCACGTGGGCGGCTATTCCGGCGGCATGAAGCAGCGCTTCGGCATTGCCCAGGCCCTGCTCGGCAACCCGCGCCTCATCATCGTGGACGAGCCCACCGCTGGCCTCGACCCGCAGGAGCGCAACCGATTCCACAACCTGCTTTCGGAGATTGGCGAAAACCTGGTGGTTATCCTCAGCACGCACATCGTGAGCGACGTATCGGATTTGTGCCGCCACATGGCCATCATCAACAAGGGCGAAGTGCTGCTCACCGGCGACCCGGTTTCGGTGATGAGCAACCTGAAAGGCAGAATCTGGCGCAAGCTGATTGAGAAGGCCGAACTGCCGGCCCTGCAAGCCGCCGAGCAGGTCATTAGCTCGCGCCTGTTTGCGGGCAAAACCGTGGTGCATATCCTGGCCGACGCGGCCCCGGACAGTGGCTTTGAGGCCGTAA
>JAYSZD010000346.1:0-11816 GCA_043738185.1 Hymenobacter sp.
CCGACCATCAGCCATCGGGCGGCAATTCGGGCACACGGCCCCACGCTGCACCACCGTCTGGGGTTTCGGCTGCTCTAGAAACTTCTGACCCGGAAAGCCGTGCGTTGCTTATTGCTTCAATCTCAGCAAATCCAGGAACAAGCTGAACCCATCAACGCTCGTGCCGCCCTCACCGAAGGTATCAAAACTCAACGGCTTAATGATATAGCCACTTACAGACAACTCCTTTGCCTTCAAACGGTCCGATTCGAGGTCGGAAGTCGTCATAATGAAGACATTGAGGTCGGCAAATTCGGAGTCAGCCCGAAGCGCTTCCAATAACTCTAAGCCATTCATGCGGGGCATGTTGATGTCAAGCATCACCAAGCTGGGCTTGGCTATTCTGGGCTCGCCGCCCTCGCCACGAAGCATTTTGAGTGCGTCACGGCCGTTTCGGGCGTGTACTAGCGGCACGTCAATGTTCTGGCGGCGCAATTCGCGCTGCACGTTCATGACGTCCATCTGGTCGTCTTCCACGAGCAAAATACTGGGCGTGGGATGGTCGGGTGACATAAGCTAATGATAGGTCAACAGCGGGAATATTCCCGCAAAGGCAGCAAAAGGCTGCTATCAGGTAGTAGTAGGTACGGCAGAATGGCGGGAAGCGGCCACCACAGCGGCTGAAATATTGACCTCACGCGGCTGCTTGGGCCAGGTAAAACTAAACGTAGCGCCCTGTCCCTCCGCCGATTTCACCCCAATGCGCCCCCCCTTTCGTTCCACAATTTTTTTCACAATGGCCAGCCCTACACCGGTGCTTTCTAAGGTATCCCGTTCGGTCAGGGTCTGAAAAATAACAAAAATCCGGTCGTGGTATTCGGGGTCAATACCCGGCCCATCGTCTTCCACTGAAAAAAGGTAAAACTCACCCGCGTCGTCGCAGGAAATTTTAACGGTTCCGGTTTCCGGATGGTCGTGGTACTTGAGCGCGTTGCTGATGAGGTTGGTAAATACCTGTTGCAGCTGCACCGCGTTGGTCGTTAGGGTAGGCAGGAAAAAAGGTAGCTCAACATGGAAGCCGGGCGGTGGGTTAAGGCTGTCGATGACTTCGCGCAGGAGCGTGCGCACAAATACGGTTTCATCGGCCTGCGTATTCCGGCCGATGCGGGCCAGGTCCAAGATGCCGGTAATGAGTTTTTCCATGCGCTGCACGCGCTGCCGCATTAGCTTCAAAAACTCGCGGATAGCCACTGGCAGCTCCTCCTTCCCCATGTCTTCCTCTATCCACCGGGAAGCGCTTTCGATGCCGCGCAAAGGAGCTTTCAGGTCGTGCGACACAACATAAGCAAACTGGTCAAGCTCCTGGTTACGGCTTTCGAGCTGGCTGATGTTGGCCCCCACGGTGCGCGCCATTACGTTGAGCGCGCTGGTGAGTTCGCTCACTTCGTCCTGCTCGTTGTCCACAATCTGGCTGCTGTAGTCCCCGTTGGCCATTCGGTGGGCTAGGTCAAGCATGCTGCGTAGTCGCCGCGAAAAGATGCGTACGATGTAAAAAGCCCAAGCCAGGCCAAACACCAGCGCGGCTACCGCCAACCCCACCGACAACCACTTCGCCCGCGCAATGCTGCGGTCCAGATTGTCGCGCAGCAGCTCCCGCTTCTTCGCTTCACGCAACTCGAAAGTAGCCACCCGCTGCCGGATGTTATCCATCACTTGCTTTCCGGAAAGCCCTTCGGCTAGACCGCGGTGTGGCATGCCTTCGAGGCTACTCTGCTGGGGATTGAGCCGACGCAGCTCCCGCTTCTCCAATATCAGCAAGTGGCTGTACGCCGACCATTGCTGAAGCAGCCGCTGGGCTTGGTCAATCAACTTCACCTGCTCCGGTGAGCTGCTCACCATGGTCCGAAGTTCAGCAAAACGGCCTATTTGCTGCCTTTGGCCATCATAATAAGTGCTGAGCGCCGCCTCGTTACCAATGAGCAGGTAGCCGCGAAACCCGGTTTCCATATTGATAATGTTGCGCATCACATTCGACGCGTGGTTGGTAACCCGCTGGGAGGCTTCCACTTTGTGGTTATTCTGCAAAACCTGCACGGCCAGCTGGTAATAGAAGAGCACCACTACCGCAAAAAGCGCCAGCAGCATCAAAAACCCGGCAAAAAGCTTTGTTGTAAGCGTAATTTTCATGCATTCACACTGAGATGTAGTGTTGAGGCCTGCCTACGTAGCTGAGCTTTCATGGTTGGCCGAAATGCTGGAACCTGGTGATTTTGGGCGCCCCAAAACCGCGCTTTGACTGGCCGTTTTGAGTCGTTTGTTTAACTCGGAACCGACGCAGTCCTCTTTCTTACAAGGGTTGCGGACGTGAAATGAGGAAATACACGGAAGTCAGGAAGTAACGCCTCCAAACCGCTGTGTTTCACTTCCGCGCCCCCCTTCGAGAGAGCCCGTCAGGAAGTTCGGTTTCGGAAGTCCAATTCAAAAAAAGCAGTCCGTTAGAACGAGCAGTGACATGACGGAGCAGAATTCGGTACTTTCGTGTTCAATCCCACTCATTGGGAGCGGCTCAGTCGCGTTTTCAGGCCTTCGCGCCTTCACCATATTTTTCCACCATGACTCAGGACCAGATTAAGGACTTGAAGGGCCGCGTTGAGGCCCTGAGGAGGTATCTTTGACTACGATGCCCGCAAAGAACAAATAGCCGCCGCTGAGGCGCAAACCACGCTGCCCGGCTTCTGGGACGACTCCAAGGCTGCCGAGGTCACGCTACGCGAAATCAAGGCCATCAAAACCTGGACCGACGATTTCGAAGCCGTTCAACAAGCATTGGCCGACACCGAGGTGCTCTTCGATTTCCATCGGGAAGGCGACGTGCCGGAAGCCGAAATGCTGGCCGACCACGCGATGACGCTCAAGAAAGTAGAGCAGCTGGAGTTCAAACGCATGCTTTCCGATGAGGAAGACCAGCTTTCGGCCATCATCGACATCAACCCCGGCGCCGGCGGTACCGAGAGCCAGGATTGGGCCGAAATGCTCATGCGCATGTACATCATGTGGGCCGAAAGCCATGGTTTTGGCGTGCGGCAGGTCAGCTACCAGCCCGGCGAAGGCGCGGGCATCAAATCCGCGTCGTTGGAAATCGATGGTGACTTCGCTTATGGCTACCTCAAAAGCGAGATTGGGGTGCATCGCCTGGTGCGCATGTCACCGTTCGACAGCAGCGGGCGGCGCCACACGTCGTTCGCGTCCGTTTTTGCCTACCCGGTAATCGACGACACCATCACCATCGACATCAACCCGGCTGATATTTCCTGGGACACGTTCCGGGCCGGGGGCGCGGGTGGTCAGAATGTGAACAAGGTCGAAACCGCAGTCCGGCTCACGCACGCCCCGTCCGGCATCATCATCGCGGTGCAGATTGAGCGCAGCCAACTCATGAACAAGGAGCACGCCCTACGCATGCTCAAGTCGCGCCTCTACCAGATTGAGATGGACAAGCGCCACGCCGAACGCGACAAAGTGGAAGCCACCAAGAAACGTATCGACTTCGGCTCTCAAATCCGCAACTACGTGCTGCATCCTTATAAGCTCATTAAGGACCTGCGCACCGGCATCGAGCGCACCGACGTGCAGAACGTGCTGGATGGGGATTTGGATGAGTACATCAAGGGGTTCCTAATGCAGAGCTAAGGGTTTCATAATGCTTGAAGAAGCATCACCTCTAGATTACCTATTAAACATACTCTATTGATTGCCAACTATTGGAGCGCCTGACAGGGCACTAATCTAATCGAATAGAAATATGTTGTTAATATCTTGACAATGTGCTGTTGAAAGCGTTTGTCAAATCCCCTTTGTAAGCATTCGAAGCATATTTTCGTTATACTTGCCGGTAACTTACACACTTTAAGTTTTTCTCTCCACTCACTTTTACTCTTTTTCTCTTTTCACTCACCAAACTTCAGTACGCATGAAAAAATCATTATTGTTGGTTTTTGCGCTTTTTATGGCCCTGTTGCAGCAGGTCCAGGCGCAGGACCGCTCCATTTCTGGTAAGGTGACTGACCGGTCAACTAACCAAGGATTGCCCGGCGTGACGGTGCTTGCCAAAGGCACTACCGTGGGCACCAGCACCAATGCTGACGGCGGCTACACCCTAACGGTGCCTGCAACTGCCAACGCCTTGGTATTTAGTTTCATTGGCTACGCTTCACAGGAAGCGGCCATTGGTAGCGCCAGTTCCATCAACATTGCCCTCGCTACCGACTCCAAGCAGTTGAATGAGGTAGTGGTAACGGCACTGGGCGTTGAGCGGAACCGGAATACGCTGGCGTTCTCAGCAACGCAGGTTGATGGCTCCGACATCACAGTAGCACGTAACCCTAACCCAATCAATGGCCTTTCGGGCAAAGTGGCCGGTCTGGCCATCACCCAGAGCAATACCCTGGGTGGTTCGAGCAACGTGGTTATTCGCGGCACGAAGTCGCTGTTTGGCAACAACCAGGCCTTGTTTGTGGTTGATGGCGTTCCCATTAGTAACCTGAATTCCAATGGTACTGCCCAGCAGACCGGTGGCTCCGGCTACGACTATGGTAACGCAGCATCCGACATCAACCCCGATGACATTGCCAGCACTACTGTACTGAAAGGCGCAGCCGCCACAGCCCTCTACGGTGAGCGTGCCGCCAACGGCGTTATCCTCATTACTACCAAGAAAGGCCGCAAAGGCCTAAATGTGACGGTGAACACCGGCGTAACCGCCGCCCGCATCGACAAAAGCACCTTCATTAAATACCAGAAAGAATACGGCGGTGGTTATCTGCAGGCCTTCCGTACCGCTGCCGACGGCTCGAAAGTGGTACGTACCGGCGACGACGCTTCGTACGGCCCCAAGTTCGACCCAGCTTTGCAAGTGAAGCAGTGGGATGCCTTCACCCTCGGTTCGCCCACCTTTGGCCAAGCCCGCCCTTGGGTTGCCGCTGACAGTGGTCCTGAAGACTTCTTCGAAACCGGCGTTTCAACCCTGAACAGCCTCTCGCTGGACGGTGGCAACGACAACGGTACGTTCAAGCTCGGTTACATCAACGACATTCAGCGCGGTGTATTACCGAACAGTAAAATCACCAAAGACATCGTCAATTTCGGCGGTTCCTTGAATGTAACGCCCAAGCTGACTACCAGCGCCTCGGTCAACTTCACCCGCATCAAAGGCCTGGGCCGTTATGGTACTGGCTACGGCTCCGAAAACCTCATGTCTAACTTCCGTCAGTGGTGGCCCACCAATGTGGACATCAAGGAGCAGGAAGATGCCTACAACCGCAACCAGACCAACGCGACCTGGAACTTTGCTAACCCAGTAACGAACCGGTTTAACGCCATCTACTGGAACAATCCTTATTTCACGCGCTTCGCTAACTTCGAGAATGACACGCGTTTCCGCACGTTCGGCAACGTTTCAGCTACTTACAAACTGGCTGACTGGTTCAACATCGTGGGTCGGGTATCGCTCGACACGTACGACGAGCAGCAGGAAGAGCGTTCGGCTGTTGGTAGCACTACCGTCAGCTACTTGCCCTACTACTCGCGTTTCGACGCCACTTACCGCGAATCCAACTACGACTTGATTGGCAACTTTAAGTTTCAGCTGAATGACGCTTTCTCTTTCGCGGGTCTGGTTGGTACTAACGTGAACCGGATTCGTCGGGAGAGCATTTTTTCCAGCACCAACGGTGGCCTAGTTGTGCCAGGGTTGTACTCCCTCAGCAACACGCAGGACCCATTGACACCTCCTATCGAGAACCTGCAGCAAATCGGTCGTGATGGCGTCTTCGCCAGCACCACGTTTGGCTTCCGCGACCGGGTATATCTGGACCTCACCGTTCGTCGGGACAAGTCAACCACCCTGCCCACTGCCAACAATTCCTACGTCTATCCTTCGGCCGCTATCAACTACGTCTTCTCCGAAGACCTGAAAGAGAAGGCCACTTGGCTTTCCTATGGTAAGGTGCGAGCCAACTACGCACAAGTAGGCGCTGGTGCACGGGTACTCGCCGTGAACGACGTATATGCCAAGCCAACTGCTTTCGGCTCTATTCCGCTCTTCTCGCTGCCCGCAACTAAAAACAACCCCGACCTGAAGTCGGAGCAAACCCGCAGCGGCGAAATTGGCATTGAGGCTGCATTCCTGGATAGCCGTATCGGCTTTGACGTGACGGGCTATCAGTCGAACTCGTTCGACCAGATTATTCCGGTTAACATCTCGACGGCCACCGGCTTCGATTCCCGCTTCATTAACTCCGGCGAGATTCGCAACCGTGGCGTAGAAATCGCTGCTTTCGTGGTGCCCGTAAAAACGGCCAACTTCAACTGGCGCGTTAGTGCCAACTATACCCGCAACCGCAATAAAGTACTCTCCTTGTACGACGGGGTAAGCAGCGTTGAGTTGGCTAGCTACCAAGGCGGCGTTTCGTCGAACCTCACGGTGGGCAGGCCTACCGGTATGCTGCGCGGTACCGATTATGTGTACCATGAAAATGGCCAGCGCATCATTGACCAGGAAACGGGCATTTACGCTACGACTAGCGCCGATGCCGAAATTGGTGACCCGAATGCCGACTGGCGCGGTGGCCTGACCAACTCGCTTACTTTCAAGAACGTTTCGCTGTCGTTCCTGATTGATGTAAAGTCCGGCGGCGACGTTTTCTCGCTTGACCGCTACTATGGCTTGTCTTCGGGCCTACAGCCAGAAACCGTTGGATTGAACGATTTGGGCAACCCTTCGCGCAATCCGATTACCACCGATAACACCACCAGCGGTGGCATCATCCTGCCCGGCGTGGCTGAAGACGGCACCGCTAACACGATACGCATTGAGAATAACGGTAACCAAGCCCCTTACGGCTACGGTGGCAACCCCAATGCTGGTTTTGTCTACGATGCCAGCTTCGTGAAGCTCCGTGAAGTAAACCTGTCGTACTCATTGCCTTCGGCACTTGTTACCCGCTTTGGCTTCGTGAAGGGTGTTGACCTTTCCATTATCGGCCGTAACCTGTGGATTATCCACAAGAACCTGCCTGATGCTGACCCCGAAGAGGGTTTGAGCTCCGGCAACTTGGGCCAGGGTTACCAGTCGGGCTCGTACCCAACTGCCCGCACCGTTGGCGCAAACATTCGTTTCAGCTTCTAATCTCATTCGCTTAATTATATGAAAAGAGCCTTTTATTTGCTATCAAGCCTGATGTTGGTGTTCACCACCAGTTGCGTTGATAGCTTGGACGAATACAATGTGGATGCCAAACGGCCATCCAACGTGCCCGGTGTTACCCTGGTAACCACGGCTGAGCGCGCGCTGACTCGCGCTGTTGTCACCCCTAACGTGAACAACAACCCCTTCCGACTTTACGTCCAGTACTGGACCGAAACGACGTATACGGACGAATCAGATTACCTTATCCAGCCGCGCCAAATCAACGACCAGTTCTGGACTGCACTGTACCGTCCGGCATTGGGTAACCTCAATGAAGCCAAACGGCTGATTGCGGCTAATGCAACGGTCACCGACAAGGTGAGAGCCAACCAGCAGGCCTGCATCGAGATACTTTCCATCTATGCCTGGAAGACCCTCGTTGACACCTACGGCAACATTCCCTATACGGAAGCACTGGACTTTAACCAACCTCAGCCTGCCTACGACGACGCCAAAACCGTTTACACCTCGCTCTTCACCCGTTTGGATGCCGCGCTGGCCTCCATCGATGCTGCGAGCGCTGGCTTGGGTGGCGCCGACATTATCTACAATGGCAACATGCCTAAGTGGGTTAAATTCGGTAATTCGCTGAAGCTGCGCATGGCGCTGACCATTGCGGACGTTGACGCGACTAAAGCCCAAGCTGCTGCTGTAGAAGCTGCTACCAACGTGTTCAAGTCGAATGCAGACAATGCGCAATTCACCTTCCTCGAAGCTCTCCCCAACCAGAATCCAGTATTCGAGGACTTGGTAAACAGCGGCCGTGAAGATTTCGTTGGTGTAGACTTCTTCATCAACAAACTCAATAGCTTGAACGACCCTCGTCGTGATTTCTACTTCAAAGAAGCTCCAGGTGGCGTCTTCAAAGGTGCGCCCTATTCTACAGTAGTTGACTATGGCGAGTTCTCCGCTCCCGGCGAAGCCTTGGAAGACCCGACGCTGCCCGGCATGCTGCTTTCTTACTCGGAAGTTGAGTTTCTGTTGGCGGAAGCTGCAGAGCTCAAATTCGCAGTTGGGGGCACTGCAGCTTCCCACTACGAAGCCGGCGTTACTGCTTCTATCCTCAATAACGGGGGCAGCGCCGCCGATGCTACTGCTTACCTGGGACAAGCTGGTGTAGCTTATGCTACTGCCAGTGGCAACTACAAAGAGAAAATCGGCATTCAGAAGTGGATTGCTCTCTATGACCAGCCGGTAACAGCCTGGACGGAATGGCGCCGCCTGGATTTCCCGAAATTAACTCCCCCTGCTACTGCTGTGAGCGTTATTCCGCTACGTTTCCCCTATCCTACTCCTGAACTTAACATCAACGGTGCCAATGCTAAAGCTGCTGGCGCTGCTATTGGTGGTGATGATGTCAAAACGAAAATTTTCTGGGATAAATTCTAGTTTAGCTCCTCGATTTAAAAAAGGGCTGCCGCTTACGGCAGCCCTTTTTTTGTTTTTGGTACAGTCTGAAAAGTCGAAGGACCGGAGTACAGAAGCGTATTCGATTAGCGTGGTTGAACGATGTCTTGAACGGAGCGGATAATAAGACACGAATACACGCTGGGGCTCGCCTGGCATTGAGTCAAAAAAAATCGTTTAAAACGTTGATTATCATAAAATGCGCCTTTCCGTCAGGCCAGACCGCGCCTAAAATCCACGCCTTGACGGCGGCTACGAATGCGAAAACAGGAGCGTGGAGGCCTCCTCATTTCAGTTCAATACCTAGTATCCTAATCAAGATGTTTTGAAAGTTTCTAAGCGTAGTACAATGCCACGTTGTGAGGCTAAGATTTCAAAATCTTAAACGAAAAGGTGAAAAAGAGATTAAATAAAAAAAGAAATCAACGAATTTAGTGCTAATTTTAGCCCGACAGTTTTGAGCGGATGGAATAGAACAGGGGTTGAAAACATCGTCTGCTTCACTCAAAATCATTCTTTCAAAGCGTATTTTTTTTCTGGCACAGTTTCGGTGCTTTTCCCAAACCATTTTTTTTACCGTATGAAAAAAATCTTACTCATGGGCTTGGTGCTCATGTTTACCCTCCTCCAAGTGGCGATGGCGCAAACGCGAACCATCTCGGGGCGGGTTACCGACCAAAAGACGGGTGATGGGCTTCCCGGTGTGACTATCCTCGAAAAAGGGACTACCAACGGTATATCAAGTAATTCGGATGGCAGCTTTACGCTGACCGTACCTGCCAGCGGAGGTACACTCGTGGTTAGCTCGGTGGGCATGACTACTCAAGAGCGTACTATTGGTACCGAGTCGCAGTTCACCTTCGCTTTATCTCAGGATGCCAAACAGCTGGCGGAAGTGGTCGTAACGGCCTTTGGGCGCGAGCAGGAGAAGAAAGCGCTGGGATTTTCGGTTTCCGAGGTTAAAAACCAGGAGCTGACTCAGGCCCGCGCCACTAACATCTCTAACTCGCTGACGGCTAAAGTTGCCGGCGTGCGCGTGCAGGGTGCGAGCGGCATGGTGGGCGCCTCGTCGAGCATCTTGATTCGTGGTCAGACTACCTTCACTGGCAGCAACCAGCCGCTGTTCGTGGTCGACGGCATTCCGATTGACAATGGCGGTGGTGCAAACGCCCTGCAGAATGGCGTGGCCAACTCCAACCGCGCCATTGACATCAACCAAGACGACGTGGAAAGCATCACGGTGCTGAAGGGCCCGGCCGCTGCCGTTCTCTACGGTTCGCGGGCTGCTTCGGGCGTCATTCTGATTACCACTAAGAAGGGCGCTACGCTGGGCACCAAGAAGCAGAGCGTTTCGGTGAGCTCCAACTACAATATCGTGAAGGTGGGCCGCCTACCGGACTACCAGAACACCTACGGGCAGGGCAACCTGGGGCGTTTTAACAACCTGAGCAATGGCTCGTGGGGCCCCCGCGTAACGGGCCAGACGGTGCAGAACTTCCGCGGCGAAGACGAAGTGCTGACCATTCAGCCCGACAACGTAGAGGACATCTTTAAGACCGGTTCCAACTTCCAGAACAACGTCGCCCTGTCGGGAGCAACCGACAAAAGCCGCTACTACGCTTCCTACGGCAACTTGAGAGAGACGGGCATTCTGGACAATAATGAACTGAAGCGTAACACTCTTACCTTCAACGGCAGCTCCCAGCTCACGGACAAGCTGCGTACCGGCGTTAACCTGATATACACCAACAACCGCTCGGAGCGCACACCCCAGGGCAACGCGCTGGTGAATCCGTTCTTCCGGACGTACTTCCTGCCCCGTACCTACGACGTGAAGCGCTACCCCTTCGAGCTGCCCAATGGGGGCCAGCAAGGAGCCGCTGTGTTTGGCATTCTGCCGAACAATACGTGGTACAGCAACGATGATAACCCCCTGTGGACCATCAAAAACAACACCTACAACGACCAGATTAACCGCATTGTGGGCAACGTGAGTGTTGGCTACGACTTCACCGATTGGTTATCGCTGGACTACCGTCTCGGTACTGACACCTACAACCAAATCATCAAGTCGGTGAACGCCCGCGACAGCCGCGGTTCGAACATCGGTGGCGGTGCCGGCGGAGCCGTAGGTAACATCCTCGACGAGTCATTCAGCCGCACCGAAACCAGCTCGTACCTGAACCTGACCCTGAAGCGCAACATCACCGAAGATTTCGGGGTTCGCTTGCTGCTGGGCAACGAAATCAACCAGCGTGCTTCCACTGACATCGGTATCATAGGCACCGACATTCAAGTGCGTGGCTTCGACAACATCACCAACACCCGGACCTTCCAGCCTTTCGCCACTACGGAAAAACGTCGTCTGGTGGGCTTCTTCGGCGACCTGCAACTGTCCTTCCGCGACTTTGCTTTCCTGAATCTGATAGGCCGCAATGACCACTCGTCGACCTTCGGCGCTGCCAAGCGTAGTTATTTCTACCCTGGTGTTTCGGGCAGTGTGGTGCTCAGCGACGCCCTCCCCGCCCTGAAGGAGAGCACCATCATAGACCAATTGAAAATACGTGCTGCGGTAGCACAGGTGGGCCGTGAAGCTCCTACGTATGTGACCGATACGTACTTTAACTCAACCAACACACCCGCCGACGGCTTTGGTCCTCAGCTCACCTTCCCCTTCCGGGGGCAATTGGGTCAGTCACTGGATAACACCGGTGGCAACGCTAACTTGGGCCCTGAATTCACGACCACCTACGAAGTTGGTGCTGACATGAAATTTTTTGGCGGCCGCATCGCAGTGGAGGCCACCTACTATGACCAGCAGAGTACAGACATCATCTTCGCCGTTCCGGTAGCAGCCGCATCCGGCTTCACTAACGCCTTCCAAAATATAGGCAAATCGGAGGCAAAGGGCGTAGAACTCATGATTAGCACCATTCCGGTCAAGTTCAAAGACTTTACATACAGCAACTCCTTCAACTTCTCACGAGTCCGCACCAAGGTATTGGAGCTGGCTCCCGGCGTAACCCAAATCACCCTCGGTGGTTTTGTAACGCCCAGTGTCCGTCTGATTGCCGGCCAGCCTTACGGCGTGATTTTCGGCAGCGTGTTCCAGCGCCAAAGCGTAGACGAGAAGGGCCGCCCTACCGGCCCCTTGCTCCTTACCGATAGGGGCCGTGCCGTGCTG
>JAYSZD010000347.1:0-4351 GCA_043738185.1 Hymenobacter sp.
CGAGGCTACACAGGATGAACCCGAAGGTCCTCCTTCAAGAGGCCCAAAGGTAAAAAAATCTGCCCGATTACTTGCTTTTCATCACAGTATCTAACGCTCAGCGATATGGACAACAACAAGCTCGACGCCCAACTCCGGCGCGACACCGCCACCGCCGCCGGCCTGCAAGCCGACCAGGCCCTCTACCAACCCCTGGAAGACGACATGGCCCCCCTCCGGACGGCGCATGCCGCCAACCTGGCCAAAGCCCGCCTGCTGGAAGACGCCGTGATGGGCGAAGACAGCGCGACCATCACCCAGCAAAAGGCCAGCGCCAAGGCCCAGCTCCGGGTGCTGGCGCCCCGCCTGGCCGCCGCCCTGCAAGGCTACGCCGCCAGCAAAAGCAACCCCGACGAGGACCTGGCCGGTCGCGTGCGCACCTCCCGCTCCGAGCTGGCGGCAGCCAGTGATGCCACCTTCGCCACGCTGGTAACGGCGCTGCTGAAGGAAGCCCAGCCCCTGGCCGCCCCGCTGGCCAAGCGCGAGTTCACGGCCAACGACCTGGCCGAAACCGCCAAGCAGCTGGCCCGCTTCGAGCAGAAGCAGGCGCGCCAGCGCACCACCGTGGTAGCGGGCGCCACCGGCCGCAAAACCCTCATCGCCCTGCTCGCCCGCAACGCCAACCTCATCAAGGAAATGCGCACGCAGCTCAAGGCCTACCAAAACTCGCCCACCAAGCACGAGGTGTGGCTGCGCTTCCAGGGCTACACCAAGCTCATCGTCCTCGGCGGGGGCGGGGCCAAAGCCGCCCCCGCCGCGAAGCCGGCCGCCTAAGCCGCGATAGAAACGAAGAGCCCCGTCAGTTGCTGGCGGGGCTCTTTGTTTCTGTCCGCAAAATTTGAAGGGTTAGCTTACGCCTATATTGCTTGAATAAGGGCGGTCAATCAGAAGCTTTCAATCGCAACATTATCAACAGTGAGTAACACCGAAGAAAACCCGCTCTACAAGAACCACATTCCAATTGTGATTGCAAGCTGCTCTCCATTTAGATTAGTGCTAAGAGCTACTGACGTTTGGGATATCAATCTTGATGATGTAAATAAGAACACATACAACTACGTTAAACTCTGTAGGATATCTGGTTTTATAGATGTTAGAATTAAGCCATTCTCGTTGGGAATAGCCTTTGACGGAAGTTTGTTTTTGCCAACTATTGAGCAGTTTAGGAGTCCTGAGAAGGCATTAGATAAGTTCAATGAAACCTTGGGTATTCTGCTTTTAGGTGGTGTATATACTGAATCAATTCACCCTGATGACCTCTCTGTCGGTAGGCTATTTTCTGATGGGTATATGAAAAATGGTGGACAGGGTAGAGGCTTGAACTCTAGTTTTCACCAGGCTATTCAATCAAGGTCAGCAGGCCCTCTAGATTCTATAAGGCTGCTTAATCCAATTAAGATAGGGATTGATGAAATAACACAAGCATACGAAAGTGGAACTAAGGTTTTCAATAATTTGACGGGCCTGTCTCCTAGCCTTCTGCTTAATGGCGTGTCAAACTTCGTTAAGAAGCAGTGGTCAGAGGGACTAATATTTCTATGGACTGCTATTGAGCAGGTAATTAATATAATTTGGAAGAATGAAGTTTTGATAACTGCTAACGATGAAGTGATTGATGGGAGGATGAACTTTCTTAAAGATTTCCGAACATGGACAACTTCAACCAAAATAGAGGTTCTGTATCAAAAGAAGCATTTAAAACATGATGACTACAAAATGCTTAATGTCGCCAGAAAGGCGCGAAACGAATTCATTCATAATGCATCTGCCTTATCAGCTGATAAAGTCAAATCAGCACTTGATGCTCTTTTTAGACTTATATCCCTAATAATGTCTGATTACAAGAGTGTAAATGAATTAGATTATGTATTGGAATTGATTTATCGTAATCAAAGAGGCGACCTATATCCTAAAGCAGATGGGGTTGCTATTAAAGACGTGACCCATTGGCGCGAAATCCCCCCTCTTCCAGGCGATACACACTGGCAAGGTGAGTATGAAATAATAGACGAATTAGTCTTGAAGCCGATTGTTAATTAATAACAATATTGATTTTGGAATCGGTGAAGTCATTAACAACCTTCAATAGTTGCTTGCAACTGATTGCATAATAATCCCAGGCGTACGAATCAGTAGGGTTGCTTGCCTTCATTGCAGAGTAAAATACGCCTACAACTTTGCGGTCTTCATTTATTATGGGGCCACCACTCATTCCAAGGACTGGTTTAGGGTTACCTCCCCCTGGTGCAAATAGCCAAATTTTATTGTTAGTCCGATGAAATCCCTCAAATGCCATTTCGCAAACGCTACTAGTTACTTCGTCAAACCCAACCTTCTGGCCATGCCTAGGCAAAATGACTTTGTAAGCAATTAACTGGCATTCCGCGAACTTTTCAGGTAATACTGACGAAATAGAAAAAGGGATAACACTTGTCCAAGCGTTTGTTAACTTTAGTACGGCTAAATCATTTGATAAAGGTCCTTCTTCTGTGTCGTAGTCATAATGTACTGTTTCGAGTAGAATATAATTGTCTTCAATAAGTATGTATTTCCCGCCGTCCTTTACAACATGAGCGGCTGTGATTATTAATAAGTCTGATATAAAGAAGCCTGTACCTATGTACAAATACTCGTTGTTTTCATTAGCATAGAGTGGTACTAAGGATTCTGTTGTCATGATATTGAAAATTATGGTTTCAAATAATTCAGAGCAAAAGAATTATTTCGATTATAAAACTAAGGTAGTTTCTTCTGGCTGTCAAAAGTTCTAATGCCATCAAAAAGCTTCGCCAGACACCGACGAGGCTTTTTGTTGCTTAGGCTACGGGGCTCATTTCTTCACCAGGCGTTGCACGGCCGTGCCGCTGAGGCGGGCAGCTGCCCGGAAGCATGATGGTCGTGAAGCAGGGGTTGTCTAATTATTCAAAGCCGACGCTTATTCCTTCTCCAGCACCGCCTTAATCCCGCCTAGCCCACTGGCAATGTGCTCCAGCTGTGTGAGCACGCTTTGCAGCTGGCCGCCGCTGCTGGTGCGCAGGTTACGGGTGAAGGTGGCTTTGATGTCGTTCCAGCGGGTGGTTTCGGTTTCCTGCAGCCAGCCCAGCAGTTCGCGCAGCTTGAGCAGGTTGGCTTCGGTGCCGCTGGTCAGGGTTTGGGCTTCGTTGTCGTAGTGGGTGGCCAGGAGGGCGCGCACTTCCTCGTCGTTCATAATGGGGCGCACCTTTTCGGCCAGCTTGGCCATGTTGCGGTAGGAGCCCTGCAGCTTGAAGGGCGGCTCGGTCCGGTACTCGTTGGCCTGCGCCGCCGAGCGGATGTACTCCTCGTTCACGCGGGCCACCACGTCGCGGATGCGCAGCAGCTTTTGCAGCACGGCCACGTACTCGCTGATTTCCTCGGGCGAGTGGTTGGCTTCGAAGGTGAGGCCGGTGCTGTCGCCGGTTTCGGCCAGCTTGATGAGCGGGTACACGTCGGCCTGGCTTTTGGCGGCGAGGCGGCTGAGGACGGGGTTGGCCACCAGCGCGTTTTCGAGGTAGCTGAGCAGAAACACATTGGCCGTGTCGCCGATGATGTCGCCGAGGTTGTAGATGTCGGCGCGGTTGGCCAGCATGTCGGGGATGCGGAACTGCTCGCCCGATTCGGTGTAGGGGTTGCCGGCCATCACCACGGCCACCTTGCGCCCGCGGAAGTCGTAGGTGCGGGCGCGGCCCTGGTACACGCCCTCAATCTTGCGCTGGGCGTCGCAGAGCGAGATGAATTTCTGCAGAAACTCGGGGTTGCAGTGCTGAATGTCGTCCAGATAAATCATCACGTTGTCGCCCATCTCAAAGGCCAGGTTCAGCTTCAGCAGCTCCTCGCGGGCGCCGGAGTTGGGGGCCTGGGCGGGGTCCACACTGGTCACGGCGTGGCCGATGGCCGGGCCGTTGATTTTCATGAAAATCAGCCCCAGCCGGTTGGCCACGTACTCCATGAGCGTGGTTTTGCCGTAGCCAGGCGGCGACACCAGCAGCAGCAGGCCCATGAGGTCGGTGCGCTTGTCGGCGCCCGCCGTGCCGATTTGCTTCGCCAAATTGGCGCCGATGAGCGGCAGGTACACCTCATCAATCAGCTTGTTGCGCACAAACGAGGAGAGCACCCGCGGCCGGAACTCATTCAGCCGCAGCTCCTCGCTGAAATGCGCCACCAACTCCTTTTTCAATGCCCCAAATGCCTCAAATAGCGGCCCCACCGTACGCACATAGTGGTGCAGCCGCTGGCGAAATTCGGGGAAATTCAGGAGGTAATTCCGCTCGTGAATGCGGGCGTGGGAGCCTTG
>JAYSZD010000348.1:0-4324 GCA_043738185.1 Hymenobacter sp.
ACTTCCGACGGATGCAGCATGTCGGAAGCGTAGAAGCGGTAGTCGCGCAAATCATCTACCAGCAGCTCGTAGGCTGGGAAATAGGCCACGCCCGGCAGCAAGTCGCTCACAATGTGAGTCGCTAACCGCAGCACCGATTTGCTGACCGAATTCAGCGGTAAGGTGTCCTTTAGGTGCCGCACCGGGCTCACCGTCACCACAAACTGCAGCTTGGGGTTGATGCGCCGCAGGTAAGCGTGCGTCTCGGCCAAGGCATTGATGACTTCATCCGGCGTCAGCAGCTCCTTCACGAAGAGGTCGGCGGGCTGCTTGTGGCAATTGTTTACCAATTCGCCGGTTTCGCGCAGGCGATAAGCCCAGGCGGTGCCCAGCGTCAGCAGCACCACGTTGGCTTGCCGCAGGAAATCGCCGGTACGCCGCACCAGCTCTTGAATATGCAGGAGCAAATCTACCGGCGAATCGGCCCCGATGCTGCCGTGCAGGTCGTAGCTCTGCCAGCGCCCGCGGGCATACACTAGGTGCTGCTGCCAGTCCACATCTTCGCCGGCCGCCGCCCGCAGCAACCGCGCCAGCGCCAACGGCTGAAACACGGTGCCAAAGGGGTTTACCAACGTTTCGACCTTGTTGGCCGCGAGCCGCGCACCAATGCTGTCGGCGAAGCAGGAGCCCACGGTAAGCACCCGCGCGGTGCGTGCTAGCTGGTCAGTAGCCGGGGCAATTGGTATTTCAGTTCTAAACATCGAAGCAAAAATAGCCCTTAACCTGTAGTTTAGGCCGAGGGGTAATAAAAAAGCCCTGCCAGAAGGCAGGGCTTTTTTACTTAATTATTGAGTATTAACTACTCAGCTACAACGCGGAAGTTAACCGTGTGTTTAACTTCCTTGTGCAGGTTGGCCGTTGCGGTGAAGTCGCCGGCAGCCGCTGGCTCCTGGTCGAACGACAAACGCTTGCGGTCCACTTCCACACCTCTTGCTTTCAGCGCTTCGGCCAATTGCAAGGTGGTTACGCGGCCGAAGATTTTGCCGCTTTCGCCGATTTTGGCAGGAATTTCCAGGAATGCATTACCAATCTGGTCAGCAATGGCCTGGGCATCGCCCTTGATTTTATCGGCTTTGTGAGCCGCCTGGCGCACGTTCTCCGCCGTGATTTTCTTGTTGGTCTTGTCGGCCAGCATGGCCAAGCCTTGGGGCAACAAGAAGTTGCGACCGTAGCCCGATTTCACGGTCACGATGTCGTTCTTGTAGCCGAGGCCCTTAACGTCGTCTTTGAGGATAATTTCCATGTCTTGTTCAGAATGATGAGTTCTGAATTATGAGTTATGAGTTAAGAACTGCCCAGAGAGCAACTCATAACTCAAAACTTATAACTCATAATTTATTTCAAAGCGTCAGCTACGTAAGGCATCAAAGCCAAGTGGCGGGCCTTTGCAATGGCCTGGGTCACTTTGCGCTGAAACTTCAGGCTGGTGCCGGTGAGACGCCGGGGCAGCACGCGGCCCTGCTCGTTCACGAACTTCAGCAGGAAGTTCGGGTCTTTGTAGTCCACGTACTTAATGCCGTTCTTCTTGAAGCGGCAGTATTTCTTGCGGGTGTCCTGCGGCTTGTTCATAGCCGACCGGTCGTTGTTCCGGTTGAATGCGGGAGTTGCCATGTTACTACTGGGTTATTGGGCTACGCTTTCGGTTTCCTTCGCAGCCTTTTGCAGGTTCATCTCGCCGTTTCGGCGACGGTTGTTATAGTCCACGGCGTGCTTATCGAGCACGGTGGTCAAAAACCGGATGATGCGCTCGTCGCGGCGGAAAGCCAGCTCAAGCACGTCAACAATGTTACCTTGTCCAGTGTACGACAGGCAGTAGTAGTAGCCTGTGTTCTTCTTCTGAATCGGGTAAGCCAGCTTGCGCAGGCCCCAGGCTTCTGTGGACAAAATGGCGGCGCTATTTTCCTTAAGCACCTGGGTGAACTTCTCGACCGTCTCTTGCACCTGGCTCTCGTTCAACACGGGAGTTACGATGAAGACCGTCTCGTAATTTCTTACTTCCATTACGACGGGGTGAAAATTTGGGGGTGAAAAAAATTGATTGGGGGCGCAAAGGTACTGACTTTCCGCTAGATTGCCAAAGGCTGCACATCCTTACTTTTAATACTAGGCCTGCCATCCCTACTAAGCTGGAGCGCTATAGCTACAGCCTGAAGCAGCGATAGAGCCAGCAGTTGGACAAGGCAGGGTTGAGCTTGCCGCTAGGAAGCTCATGGCACGGCCCGGAAAAAAACAAAAAGCAACCAAGCACGCGTCATATTTTTTTCGGGGAATCACCAACAAAAACGCTAGATTGGAGTTGTCATTCAGGGATTTATCCGCTGCGCGTTGCTCGGTTTATTTGGAATATGGGAGTTGAAGAATGTAATCTGGCTGCCAGGGTAGTAATAGCCTGCACGCAGAGTAGGAGAGGACTCAAACCGTTGGTGAAAGCCCGGTGAAATTGCCCAGAAATTACCTTTCACTTTTTGCCGCCTACGATTCCTGACCTACATTTGTGGCCTTGAAATGCCCTAGCATTTCGTTTTACCGTCTATTTTCTTATGAATAGCATTCGACTTCGTACGTTACCTCAATTGTTGCTGGCACTGTTCCTTACGTTTGCCGGCACCCAACATGCTGCCGCTCAACAAGCGGGTGCTGGCGATGTAAACAAAACGGGCGTAGTTCCCGGCGCTACCGACGGCGCTACGGCCGCCACGGCCGTTGACCCGGCAGCGGCCGGCAGCGGCGGCAACGGTGGCGGTGGCGCCGATGCCGCCGCCATCGCCGCAGGCGATGCGCTGTTTAAAAACAACTGTGCCCAGTGCCACGCTGTCAACGAAGTGGTAGTAGGCCCGGCAATGGCTGGCATTACCAAGCGCCGGCCTGTCTCCTGGTTGATTCCGTGGGTCAAGAATTCGAGCAAAGTGGTGGCCAGCGGCGATGAGTACGCCGTAGCCCTCTACAACAAGTACAACAAGCAGCAGATGCCATCCTTTGCCCTCTCGGACAAGGAGATTACCTCAATCCTGGCTTGGATTACTTCGCAGGAAGGTGCTCCCGTGGCACCCGCAGGAGTAACTGTTGGAAACGTGGCGGCTGTTGATGGTGCTGCCGCTGGCGGTGAAGAAGCTGGCGCCGGCAAATACGTTGATATCCTGCTGATTGTATTGGTAGTGGTTCTGATTGTGCTGGTCGTAACGCTCGTTATCATTGGTAATCTGATGAAAGACGTGCTGCGGGGCCGCAAAGACCTGGACGGCCGCGACGTTGAAATACTGGAGCAGCGCTTCGACTGGAGTAAAATGTACCGCTCGCCGGCTTTGCGCGGAATTGTCGGGGCTGTATTTGGCATTGTGCTGGTGTATGCCGGGGTGCAAAGCGTGATGGCGGTGGGCCTGTCTCAGGGTTATCAGCCTACCCAGCCCATTGCTTTCTCGCACAAGCTGCATGCTGGCGAGCATCAGATTAATTGCGCGTACTGCCACACTTCGGTCTATAAGAGCAAGTCGGCCAACATTCCTTCGGCCAACATCTGTATGAACTGCCACTCGCAGATTAAAACGGAGTCGCCGGAAATCAAGAAGATTTACCGCGCCATCGAGCGCAAGCAGCCCATCCAATGGGTGCGCGTGCACAACCTGCCCGATTTGGCTTACTTCAACCACTCGCAGCACACGCAGGTAGCGGGCCTGCAGTGCCAGACCTGTCACGGTCCTATTCAGAACATGGAGGTTGTGTACCAGTACTCGGCTCTCACCATGGGCTGGTGCATCAATTGCCACCGCGAGATGCCTATCAACGCCAAGGACAACGACTACTACGACAACCTCGTGAAGCTGCACAATACCAAAAATGCTGGTGCTCCCTTCACCGTGTCGTCGAACGGTGGCACCGAGTGCTCGAAGTGCCACTACTAATAATTTGATTCTTATGTAGTCAAAACCGCAACGCTTTGTTGCCGACTGACTACCCAATACTGACTACTGATTACCCTCCCAAATGAAGTACTGGAAAGGAATTGAGGAACTAGAAAACGCCCCGGAATTCATGCAATCAGCTTTCGCTGAGTTCATGCCGGTCAAGGAGAGCTACGAGAGCAAAGATGCTGCTTCGGCTCCTCGTCGCGACTTCCTCAAACTAATGGGTTTTGGTGTGGCTGCGGCTACGTTGGCTTCCTGTGAAGCCCCGGTTCGCAAGGCTATTCCATACCTGAACAAGCCCGAGGAGATTGACCCGGCAATCTCCAATTTCTACGCTTCCACTTACTTCAACGGCGCCGACTACAACGCCGTGCTGGTGAAGA
>JAYSZD010000349.1:0-4321 GCA_043738185.1 Hymenobacter sp.
CGGGCCACGGTGAAATGGCAGTTTACGCTTGAAAAAGCCCGCGTCAAACTCGACCGCCACTATCAGAAAATTAGGGTGACTAACTCTCCTGACTAAGCAATAGTAAAAGTCTGCGCAGAAAGTAACAAAGAAGAAGCATGCTACTAAAAGTGAGTAGTTTCAAAGCCACGCGCGCCCCAGACCCACAAAAAAAGACCTGTCCGGGTGACGGACAGGTCTTTTAGGAAAATAAGGGAGCTTATTTGCTGCGCTTGGCTTTGTCGTACTTGGCCTGGTAAGCGGCGTAAAGAGTCCAGGGCTTGGTCCCGATGTAGTCCATGACCACGGGGTGGAACGTGGTTGTACTGGTGGCCACGTCGCGGGTGCGCACCCAGCTGCCGGTCCCGTTGCGCTGAGTCAGGTACTCGCGGGACGTAACGTCGTAGAAGCCGTTGATTTCGGGGATGTAGTAGTACTGTTTGCCCGCCGGTATGGCCGGCCCCCAACTCGGCCTGGTAGCGGCGGCGGCTTTCGTCTGGGCCTCAACAACAGGCGAGGCGGCCAGTATAAAAGCTGAGAGAAAGGCAAAACGCAATGGCTTGAGGAGATGTCGCATGGAAATTGAAGAGCAAAAAAATAGAGAGAACAATTGGTCTTGGCAAGGACAATGCCAAGCTTTTTTCGGGCGTATTACGCCACAGCCGGCTTATATGTTTTGGTCGGTTGCCGATGTACTATTCATGCAAACGGCAGTCAAGGGTCTATTTTAAATTGAATGGGCAGGTTATTCAGAACACCTGTTTCATGATGTAAAAATGAGCTTACAACAGAAGATTACAGCATATAACCGATTCGTGCAGCGAATGCAAAAGAGTTGAGAAAAATGCATTGGACTATTCTTATTAAGCTCAAAACCCGAAAAAAAAAGACTTGGCCGGACGAGGAGCAGGTCTTTGGGCTAAGGCAAGTAGTTGCAGCCTATTTCCTGCTTTTGCCGTGTCTAGGGCCGCCATGGCCGGAGTGCCCCTTAATCGTGAGGTAAAGAACTATCGCTGGGGTTGCCGCCGAGAAGATATTTGGCGCGGTATTCACTGTAGCAAGGCCAAGACTGAGCCTAGTAGACTACGGATGATGTGCCGGTTGCGGCAGATGGTTTACTTGCATGGGCACAAACCATGGCGCATTCCTGTTGTGCACCAACGGGCTGGTCGCAATTGTCCAATGCGAAGGCGCGGTATTCTTTTCCCATTAGCCTTCGGGCTCCCCTCTTCGTACCTTTGCGCACTTATTCGCTGCGTTTCTGAATGGCCAAAAAATCCACTGCTACTCCGGTTGCTGAAGCCCCCAAAGCCAAAGCCGCTGCCCCCAAAGCACCCGCCAGAAAGGCCGCCACCCAGGCCGCTGAAACTGCCGCCACCGTGCGCGACATGACCGAGCTACCGGCCGCCGGCCCCACCACGGCCCACACGCACGGCCAGTTCAACGGCCACAGCCCCGCCTCCCAGCACCTCGAAGCCCCGTTTATCGAGGTGTACGGCGCCCGCGAGCACAACCTGAAAAACGTGAGCGTGAAAATTCCGCGCAACCGGCTGGTGGTGTTCACGGGTATCTCGGGTTCGGGTAAGTCGAGTCTGGCCTTCGATACGATTTATGCCGAGGGGCAGCGCCGGTACATGGAAACCTTTTCGGCTTACGCCCGCAGCTTCATGGGCGGGCTGGAGCGGCCCGACGTGGACAAGATTGAGGGCCTGTCGCCGGTTATCAGCATCGAGCAGAAAACCACCTCGCGCAACCCGCGCTCCACGGTGGGCACCATTACCGAAATCTACGACTTCCTGCGCCTGCTCTATGCCCGTACGGCCGAGGCCTTCAGCTACGCCACGGGCAAAAAGATGATTCGGCAGAGCGACGACCAGATTATCAACTACATCCTGCGCTACTTCGATGGCAAAAAGCTGGTGGTGCTGGCGCCCGTGGTGAAGGGCCGCAAGGGCCACTACCGCGAAGATTTCCAGAAGATTGCCAAGCTCGGCTTCGCCAAAGTGCGGGTAGACGGCGAGATTCTCGACATCACGCCCAAGATGCAGGTAGACCGCTACAAGATTCACGACATCGAAATCGTGATTGACCGGCTGGTGGTGAAGGAAGAAGACCGGTTCCGCCTCAGCGGTTCGGTGCAGAATGCCCTGACCCACGGCAAGGGCACCATGCTGGTGCTGGACCCCGACGCGAAGGGCGAAAAAGGCAAGCCGCAGTTCTTCTCGCGCTTCCTGATGGACCCCACCACCGGTATTGCCTACGACGACCCGGCACCCAACACCTTCTCGTTTAATTCCCCTTACGGCGCCTGTCCCACCTGCAACGGCTTGGGCGAGGTGCAGGAAATCACGGAAGACAGCGTGATGCCCGACCGCAAGCTGAGCATCAGCCGGGGCGGCATCGCGCCGCTGGGCGAGTACCGCGACATCTGGATTTTCCAGCAGCTGCAGCTCATTCTCAAAAAGCAGAAAGCCACGCTCAATACCCCGCTGGAAAAGCTGCCCGAGGACGTGCTCAAGCGCCTGCTCCACGGCATTACGGAAGACGAGGCCGACGACAGCAAAACCCAGTACACGGAGGCGTTCGAGGGTATTATCCCTTTCCTGCGCCGGCAGATGGACTCCGAATCGGACAACATCCGCGAGTGGATTGCGCAGTACGCGCAGGCCCAGCCCTGCCCCGAGTGCCAGGGCTACCGCCTCAAAAAGGAAAGCCTGCACTTCAAGATGGATGGCAAGAATATCGGCGAGCTGTCGGTGATGGACCTGAATGACTTGGCCGGCTGGTTTGAGGGCCTGGAAAACCGCCTGACGGACCGCCAGAACGTCATTGCCCGCGAGCTGCTCAAGGAAATCCGCAAGCGCATCGGCTTCCTGCTGGAAGTGGGCCTCGACTACCTGAACCTGCACCGTCCCGTGCGCACGCTGAGCGGCGGCGAAAGCCAGCGCATCCGCCTCGCCACCCAGATTGGCACCCAGCTCGTGGGCGTGCTCTACATCATGGATGAGCCCAGTATTGGCCTGCACCAGCGCGACAACGAGCGGCTGATTAAAGCCCTGCAGCACCTGCGCGACATCGGCAACTCCGTCATTGTGGTGGAGCACGATAAGGACATGATTCTGCATGCCGACCACGTGCTGGACATTGGCCCCGGCGCGGGCATTCACGGCGGTCAGATTGTGGCCTCCGGCACGCCCCAGGAAATTCTGAACTCCGGCTCGCTCACCTCGCAGTACCTCAGCGGGCAGAAGCACATCGAAATGCGCAAAAAGAAGCGCAAGGGCGAGGGCGCGGAGCTGGTGCTAAAGGGCGCCAAGGGCAACAACCTCAAAAACGTGACCCTGAAAGTGCCCCTGGGCAAGCTGGTGGCCGTAACGGGCGTATCGGGCTCGGGCAAAAGCACGCTCATTCACGACACGCTGTATCCCATTCTCAACCACCATTTCTTCAATGCCAAGCGCGAGCCGCTGGCCTACAGCAGCATCGAAGGCCTGGATTTGGTGGACAAGGTGATTGAAGTGGACCAGTCGCCCATTGGCCGCACGCCGCGCTCCAACCCCGCCACCTACACGGGCGTGTTCACCGAAATTCGCCAGCTGTTTGGCGAGATGGCGGAGGCCAAAATTCGTGGCTACGGCCCCGGCCGTTTTTCCTTCAACGTGAAGGGCGGGCGCTGCGAAACCTGCGAGGGCGCCGGCATTCGCACCATCGAGATGAACTTCCTACCCGACGTGCACGTGCCCTGCGAAACCTGCAAGGGCCGCCGCTACAACCGCGAAACGCTGGAAGTGCGCTTCAAAGGCAAGTCCATCACCGACATCCTCGACATGACCGTGGAGAAGGCCGTGGAGTTCTTCGAATACCAGCCCCGCATCCTGCGCAAAATCAAGACCCTGAACGATGTAGGGCTGGGATACCTCACGCTGGGCCAGCAGGCCACCACACTCTCGGGCGGCGAGGCGCAGCGCGTGAAGCTGGCCACCGAGCTCAGCAAAAAGGACACTGGCAAAACCTTCTACATTCTGGATGAACCTACTACGGGCCTGCACTTCGAGGATATTAATCACCTCGCCGACGTGCTCCAGAAGCTGGCCGACAAGGGCAACACCGTCCTCATCATCGAGCACAACCTCGACCTGATTAAAGTGGCCGACCACGTTATTGACATCGGCCCCGAAGGCGGCGCGGGCGGCGGCATGATAGTGGCCCAAGGCACCCCGGAGCAGGTGGCCAAGTCCGACAAAGGCCACACCGCGCGCTTCCTGGCCGAGGAGTTAAAGGTCAGCAAGTACGCGGAGGTATA
>JAYSZD010000350.1:0-1777 GCA_043738185.1 Hymenobacter sp.
GCGGGCCTGGCGCGGGCCACTGGCCTGCACCGCCTGCTGCCGCCGCAGCTATTGTCGCACCTGCCACGGGTGGCGCAGTGGTTTTTTGGGGTGAAGAACGGCAGCGAATACCAGCTGCTCCGCCAAATTCTGCAGGATACTGCCCCGGGTTTCACGCGCTGGGCCATCACCCGGCTGGTGCAGTGGCCGGGCCGGCCCCGGGCTCCCGTCATCCGCATCCACGGCACCGCCGACCGGTTGCTGCCCAAGGGAGTCGCCCATAGCCAGTACGTGCTGCCAGGTGGCCATCTCATTGTCGTGAGCCGCGCCGCCGAAATCAGCCGCATTCTCAATCAGCTTGCCACCGGCGCCCTGGCGGAAGCCAGTTGAGCACCACCCACCCACCAACACCCGCCAGCAATTGCTTCCCACCTATCCCTACGCCGGCCGTACCTACGCCTTCGACCCTGCCGTCCCCATTGATATTTCCCTACCGCTGGCGCCGGGCCCAGACCAGGTAAACTGCTTCTGGGCCGACCCCGTGCAATTCGATACCATTCGGGTGGGTAGCTTTGTGGGCAGCGTGGCGCTGGGCGGCAGCACCAACTACCAGCGCGTACACCTCACGCCCCACGGCAACGGCACCCACACCGAATGCTACGGCCACATCTCGCCCGACCCGGCCGCTACTCTCAACCAGTGCCTGCGCCGCTTCCTGTTTGTGGCCCGGCTGGTGAGCGTGGCTCCGCGCGCACAGCCCAACGGCGACCTGGTGGTGCTGCTGGCCGACGTGCAAGCCGCCTTAGCCCGGCAGCCCGACCGCTCCCTACCCGAGGCCTTGGTACTGCGCACCCTGCCCAACGACCCCGCCAAGCGCACGCGCCAGTACTCCGGCACCAATCCCACTTACATCGAGCCCGCGCTGGCGCATTTCTTGGTGGAGCATGGCGTCGAGCATTTCCTTCTCGACCTGCCCAGCGTGGACCGCGAAGAGGACGCCGGTCAACTGCTGGCCCACCACGCCTTTTGGACTTATCCTGCCGCTACCCGCCGCAGCGCCACCATTACCGAGTTGATTTTTGTGCCCGACGAAGTGCAGGACGGAATATACCTGCTCAATATCCAGGTCACCAGTCTTGAGCTGGATGCCAGTCCTAGCAAGCCCGTGCTCTACCGTTTGGAAGCGCTGCCTATCGTCTGAGTCCAGACTGCTCATGCAACCGTGCCGACTGCGTGCTTCGGTTGTGTTGTGTGGGCCAGCGCACGCGAAAGCATAACGCGAAAAGGGCTGCTCCGTGAGGAGCAGCCCTTTCTAGGTCTGGGTCAGGCTAGTAGCAATTAAGCTGGAACCGAAACGACTTCGCGGGGCAGTACCGTCACGAACGAACGGTCTTTGCGGCCTTTTTTGAACTGCACTTCGCCATCAACGAGAGCAAACAGCGTGTGGTCCTTGCCCATGCCTACGTTCTCGCCGGCGTGGTGCTTGGTGCCGCGCTGACGCACGATGATGTTACCGGCAACGAGGGCCTGGCCTCCGAAGATTTTTACGCCGAGACGTTTGGAATGCGATTCGCGGCCGTTGTTGGACGAGCCGACACCTTTCTTGTGAGCCATGTTTTTTCTTAATTAAAAATTAAAAATGATGAATTAAAAATGAGTTGAGCAACTGAGGCTGAACAACTTTCAATCTTTAATTCTCAATTTTTAATTGGCCTTAGCCGATGCTGTTAATCATTACTTTGGTGAACGACTGGCGGTGGCCGTTCATCTTCTGGTAGCCCTTGCGGCGCTTCTTTTT
>JAYSZD010000351.1:0-4315 GCA_043738185.1 Hymenobacter sp.
GCCAGCAGCACCAGCAGCCAGCGCCGCCGCGCCACCGGCAGCCCCAGGGCGGCAGCCCGCTCCTCGCCCAGCAGCAGCAGGTTGAGGTCTTTTTGCAAAAAAGCCAACACGAACAGGCTGATTGCCAGCGCCGCCGCCGGGTAGGGCAGCACGTGCCAGCCGGCCTGCTCGAAGCTGCCGAACGCCCAGAACACGATGCTGCGCAAGTTGCCCTCGGCACTGGCCAGAAACGTGAGCAGGCTGCCAATAGCGGCCGCCAGCGCGCCCACCGCCACGCCCGCCAGCAGCAGCGGCGCGGGCAGAATCCGGCCGCGCCGGGTGCCCAGCGCCACCACCAGCACCGTGGCCCCAAAAGCCCCCACCAGCGCCGCTACCGGCGGTAAATACACGCCCGCCACCGTGAGCGACGGCACCAGCACAAACGAAGCAATGGCCCCCAATGAAGCCCCCGAAGCCGTGCCCAGCAGGTACGGGTCGGCCAGCGGGTTGGTGACCAGCGTTTGCAGCAGGTAGCCGCTCACGGCCAGGCTGGCGCCGGCCAGCAGTGCCAGCACGATGCGCGGCAGGCGCAGTTCCACCAGCACCAGCTGCGCCGGGTCGGTGGGGTCGTAATGAAGGAACGTGCTGAAAATAAAACTATACGAAGTGGAATAGCTGCCCACGCGCAGGCCCAGCACCACCAGCGCCAGCGTGAGCAGGATGCCAACTGTCAGCCATAATAAGGGACGACGGGTCACCATCAGCGGGCCGAAACGGGTGGCCGGGATGCCGCTTGCTGTAACAGGGATTTCAGCTCCCGCACCGATTCCACCACGCGCGGGCCCGGCCGTTCCATGAGGTTGCCGGTGATAGCGAAAACTCGGCGGTTTTTATAAGCATTGATGCGTTTGAGCTCGGGGTAGTTCTTGAAGAAGGTGCTGTCCAGCTGGCCGAAGCTGCCGCCGAGCAACACATCGGGGTTGAGCTTGAGAATATACTCGCGGGTGAGGGCCGGGTAAGGCTGCGGGAAAGTGTCCGTAATAGCATTCTGCCCGCCAGCACGAGCGATTTCATCCGTAAACAGGGTATTTTGTCCGTAGCAATAAATAGGGTCCTGCCAGGTAATGGCCAGCACTTTTGGACGCTCAATATTTCCACACAAAAAACGCAACTTTCTCAGTTCCCCGCGCAGCGAGTCGGCCAAGTGCGTAGCCTGGGGCTGGCGGCCCAGCAAACGGCCCAATTCCTCCAGCCCGGCAAACACGTCCTCCACGCGGCGGTAGCGCTGGTAATACACCGGAATCCCCAGCTCCTGCAGGCGCTGAGCGTCGGCCACGGACGTGATGCCTTCGACGGTAAAAACGACGTCGGGACGCAGCAGCACCAGCTTTTCCAGGTCGAGCGGGTAATTGTTGACCACCGGTTTGCGGAGCACGGCGGCGGGGTAATCGTCCTGCGGCACGCGGGCGACGATGGTGGCGGTGTCGGCCACGGCAAACAGCATTTCGGTCATGCTGGGGGCCAGCGCCAGCACCCGGCGCGGGTGCGCGGGCAGGGCCAGGCTCCGGCCCAGGCCGTCCTTCACCACCACGGCCGTCGCGGGCTTCGATTCCGGCTGGCAGCCGACCAGCAAGGCTGCCGCTAAAAACACATACAAAAAGCGCATGGGGCAAAGGTAGGGCCGGGGACCAACGACGGGGCGCGCCGGTTTACCTTTGCCCCAACCCAACTTCCTGCCCTATGATAGTAGTTACCGGGGCGGCCGGCTTCATTGCCAGCTGCCTAGTTTCCCGCCTCAATGCCGCCAATTTCAACGACGTGGTCGTGGTGGATAATTTTTCGGTTGAAAAAAAGCTGCCCAACATCACCGGCAAGAAGCTGCGCGAGTACGTAGACCGCGAAACGTTTTTCGACTGGCTCGACGCTAACCACGCGCAGGTGGAGTTCGTGTTTCACCTCGGCGCCCGCACCGACACGGCCGAGATGGACCCGGCCGTGTTCGACCTGCTCAACCTGAACTATTCCAAACGAATGTGGCTGGCCTGCTGCCAGTACCAGCTGCCGCTGGTGTACGCCTCATCGGCCGCAACTTACGGCGATGGCACGCTGGGCTACACCGATACCGACGAAGCCTTGTTCCCGCTCTACCGCCCGCTGAACCCCTACGGCGACTCCAAGAACGACTTCGACAACTGGGCGCTGGCGCAGACTGAAAAGCCGTATTTCTGGGCTGGTTTGAAGTTTTTCAACGTGTACGGCCCCAACGAATACCACAAAAGCCGCATGGCGTCGGTGATTCTCCACGCCTTCAACCAGATTCAGCAAACGGGCTCGATGACGCTGTTTAAGTCGCACCACCCGGACTACACCGACGGCGGGCAAATGCGCGACTTCGTGTACGTGAAGGACGTGGTGGAGGTGTGCTTCTTCCTGCTGAACCACCGCAAAGATTCGGGCATTTACAACCTCGGCAGCGGCCAGGCCCGCACCTTCCTCGACCTGGCCCTGAATACGTTTAACGCCCTGGGCCGCACGGCCGATATCCACTTCAAGGACACGCCCGAGGACATTCGCGACAAGTACCAGTACTTCACCCAGGCCGATATGAGCAAGCTGAAAAGCATTGGCTACGACCGGCCCTTTACGCACCTGGAAGACGGCATTGCCGATTACGTGCAGAACTATCTTGTGCCCGGTCAGTATCTGTAGGAGCAGGTTTCCTTGCTGAGCGGGCAATAGCGAAGCCCAAACCATCGGACCAGCCAGGCGTTGCCCCTGCTCTGTTGTCTAGGCTCTGCGTGCGGCGCCGGAGTTTTATTTTCTCTTTCCCCTTTTCCAACCATCGTGCATAAACCTGCCACGCCCGTTATCACTGTTGTGGGCGGCGGCTTCGCGGGCACGGCGCTGGTGTTGCAGCTACGGCGGCAGCCGGTGCTGGCCCAGGCCCGCATTCACCTCGTTGAGCCGCGCCCCACGCCCGGCCCGGGCCTGGCCTACTCGGCCCGGCGGCCCGAGTACCTGCTCAATGTGCGGTCCGGCTCGCTAAGTCTGTACCCCGACCAGCCCGACCACTTTGCGGCGTGGATGCTGGCGCAGCCCGAGAGTGCGGCCGGCCCGCCCGAATTTGCCTCCCGCGCCGCCTACGGCCGCTACCTGCACGAAGAGCTGACGGCCGCCATGCGCCCCAGTGCAGAATTGCCCCTGGTAGAATTGCACACTGCCGCCGCCGTGGCCGCCCCGCCCCTGCCCGATGGCCGCCGGACCGTGCACCTGACCGATGGTACCAGCATTGAGAGCGATTACGTGGTGCTGGCGCTGGGCAACTTTCCGCCCCCGCCGCCCGCCGGCCCCGACCTGCGCTACCTGGAGCACCCCGGCTACCACGCCGACCCGTGGGCGGCCGACCACATCCGCCGCATTGGCCCCGAGGAGCAGGTGCTGCTGATTGGTTCGGGCCTGACGGCGGTGGACGTGCTGCTGGCCCTGCGCCAGGATGGCCACCGCGCGCCCATTACCGTGGTATCCCGCCACGGCCGCTGGCCCGCCGCCCACGAGCCGGCCACCACTCCGTACCCCAGCTTTTTCGACAAGCTGGCCCACGCAACCACCGTAAATGAAGCGGTAGCGGCGTTTAAGCGCGAGCTGCGGGTCGCGGCGGCCCAAAACATTGGCTGGCAGCCGGTGCTCGACGCGCTACGTCCCGACCTGGGCCGCATCTGGGCCCTGTGGTCGCTGGCCGAGCAATACCGCTTTTTGCAGCATCTGGCGGGCCTGTGGGCCGTGGGCCGTCACCGCAGCCCGCCCCAGAACACGGCCGCCGTAACAGCACTCATCGCCGCCGGGCTGGTCCAGATGCGCTTGGGCACCGCGCGCGAAATCATCCCCGACGGCTCCTGGCTGCGCGTGCGCGTAGGGCCCTACGGCGAAGCAGATTCCTGGCTCACCGTGCAGCACGTCATCAACTGCGCCGGGCCGCTGCTCGATTACAACCGCATTGCCGACGCGCTGGTGGTGAGCCTGCGCGAGGATGGCCAGCTCTGCCCCGACCCGTTGCGCCTGGGCATCCTCACCGATGCGGCCGGCGCGCTGCTTGATGAAAACGGCACGCCCGCCGCCGGGCTGTTCACGCTGGGCTCCAGCCGGCGGCCAGCCTATTTTGAGTCGACCGCAGTACCGGAAATACGCCGGCAAGCCCTGGCTTTGGCCACCGAAATAGCGGGGCGTGAAAGCGAAAAAGCCAGGCGCGGCTAAAAGCGTTAATCAATATTGTAGAAGTAAGCGTATTGCATTTAGAACGTCATGCTGAGCGCAGTCGAAGCATCTCTACCGCTTCGTT
>JAYSZD010000352.1:0-1775 GCA_043738185.1 Hymenobacter sp.
GCGCAGCAGCGTGCGTAGGGGGCGCCAGCGCGGGTCGTGCACTTCGTCGTTCCAACCCAGTTTCAGGTCGGTGTGGTTCTGCCACTGGTTGTCGTAGTAATAGTTGAAGCCCACGATGTCGAGCAGCTCGGGGTGGCCGCCCAGCTCCGGACACAAGCGCCCGGAGAGGATGTCGGTGGCCTGAAACTGGTTGCGGTGCCCTTCCTCGGCCTCGCGTCGCTGTTTGGGCGTAGGCCGCAAGGGCGGCACAATGTTTACGAGCGGTTCGGTGCTGAGCATGCGGATGCCGGGGTCAGCTTCGCGTAGGGCGTGCGCGCCTTCGATGTAGGCGCGCATCAGGCCGTATTTCACTGCCCAGCCCTGGTGGTTGCAGTAGGGCACCGTGCCCCTGGCATCGCCGCCCAGCCAGGAAATAAAGCTTACCTCGTTGATGGGCGTCACGATGAGTACATCGTCGGGCCGCTGGCTGCGGTAGAACGCTACGAAGGCGCGGCACAGCGCGGCAAAGCGCCGGGCGAACAGCGGGTGCAGCGGCGTGAGGTCGTCGGGATAGCCGAAGTGGCACAGGTCCCACACCTGCTGGATGCCGTGGCGCTGGCCCGCTTCCAGCATGGCCTGCACTGTGCTGAAATCGTATTGGTAGGGCGTTTTCTCGATGTGCGCCCAGCGAATACCCTCGCGCACGGTGCGCACCTGAAACGCGTGCAGCGCCGCGTAGTCCTCGTCAATAAGCTGCAAGTGGCCGGTGAGTGGTAGGAAATCGACGCGGTGGCCAAAGGCATTGAGCTGGTCGGTGCATTCGTAGCCGCCCATCCAAAACGAGCGGAAGGGGTTGGAAGAAAGTAGGGTCATGACAAAATAAGCTGGCAAAAGGCCCTGTGCGCGGCGCGGGTGCGGCGTGCGCCACCCGGCCATCAGGGTACGGCGCGGCTAGCCGATGGCCGTGGGTTGGGCGCTGCCCGCGCCGTGGTTGGTGAGCGCGCTGGCTTCAATAAAAATCCGCTTGAAATCCGGGTATTTGGCCTTGATGGCAGTTTGCAGGCGCTCCACGGCTTTTTCAACTTCCACGGCGGTGAGCTGGTCGCGGAACGAAATATCCAGGGCCAGCACGGCATCTGTGGGGCCCAGGTACATGGTGAGGGGCGGGCGCAACCGTTCCACGGCCGCGTCCTGGCGGGCCAGGGCTTCGAGGCCGCGCAGCACGGTTTCATCGGCGCCCTCACCTACTAGCAGGCCCTTTGCTTCGCCCAGCATAAACACGGCCATGCCCACCAGCAGCAGTCCAATGAGCATGGACGCGCCGCCATCAAAGTATAGGTTGTTGAGCAAATGCCCGAAATAGATACCGGCCAGGGCAATGGCCAGGCCCACCAGCGCAGCCAGGTCCTCAAGCAGAATGGCGAACACCGCCGGGTCTTTGCTGCGCCGCAGGGCCTGCCAAAAGCCAAAATCGCCCTGCGTTTTGCGGAACTCGCGGTACGCCAGCGTGCAGGCCACGCCTTCAAACACGATGGCCAGGCCCAGTACCCAGTAGTTCCAGGTGGGGTCGGTGAGCGGGGCGGGGTTTTGGAGGTACTGGTAGCCCTTGTAAAGCGACATGCCGCCGCCCACGGCAAAGATGAGCACGGCCACGATGACGGTCCAGAAGTAGATTTCCTTGCTGTAGCCGAAGGGGTGCTTGGCATCGGCGGGGCGGGCGCTGCGGCTCATGCCAAACAGGATAAGCATGCCGTTGCCACTGTCGACAAGCGAGTGAATGCCTTCCGACATCATAG
>JAYSZD010000353.1:0-1773 GCA_043738185.1 Hymenobacter sp.
TTTTAGGAGGAGGACCAAACCATAGCAGCCCCGAACCGTCGGTACGTGCCCCGCCAGCAGGTGGAAGAGCCGTTCAAAATCAACCAGAAAATCCTGGCCCGCGAAGTGCGTTTGGTCGGTGATAACGTCGAACAAGGCGTTTATCCAACCGACCAGGCCCGCAAAATGGCCCAGGAACAGAATCTCGACCTCGTTGAGATTTCGCCCACTGCCACTCCCCCCGTTTGTCGGGTTATCGACTACTCGAAATTCAAGTACGAGCAGAAGAAAAAAACCCGTGAGCTGAAGGCCAAGCAGACCAAAGTCGTTCTCAAGGAAATTCGTTTCGGCCCCAATACCGACGAGCATGACTTCGCCTTTAAGGTGAAGCACGCCCAGGAGTTTTTGCGGGAAGGTGCTAAAATCAAGAGCTACGTGCACTTTGTGGGCCGTAGCATCGTCTTCAAGGAGCGGGGCGAAATCCTGCTGCTCAAGTTTGCGCAGGCCCTCGAAGACCTGGCCAAAGTGGAGCAGTTGCCCAAGCTGGAAGGCAAGCGCATGTTTCTCTACTTAGCCCCTAAAGCGGCTGCCGTCGTGAAACCCGCCGCCAAGCCCGTCGCAACTCCGGACAAAGCCGAGAAGAAAGCCCCTAAACCGGCTGAAGCCAAGGCCGAAGCTACCGAACAGGCCTCCGAAACGGCTCCGGTTTCCACCGAAGCCACCGAATAGATTTTACCCGGTTGAAAATGGCTTCCCGACCCTTGGTCGGTCAGCAATCAACAATCAACAACCAACTCTCCAATACTTACTACAATGCCGAAAGTAAAGACGAAATCCGGTGCTAAGAAGCGCTTTGCGCTCACCGGAACGGGCAAGGTGAAGCGGAAGCACGCCTTCAAATCACACATCCTCACGAAGAAGACGACCAAGCAAAAGCGTGGCCTGACCCATACCGGCCTTGTGAGCAGCGCCGACATGAATCGCGTGCGCCAGATGCTAAACTTTTAATTAAAAATTTAGAATTAAAAATTTAGAATTGTTGCTACTCGCACGATTCCCCATTTTTAATTATTCATTTTTAATTTTTAATTTATTTTCACCAGGCTTCCGGCCTTAAGACTTTAACCCGTCGCCGGCTGCCAAAAATGCTCTAGGTTATGCCAAGAAGTGTCAACCACGTGGCCTCGCGCCACCGTCGTAAGAAAATTATGCGTTTGGCGAAAGGCTATTATGGCCGTCGCAAAAACGTGTGGACCGTAGCTAAGAATGCCGTTGAAAAAGGCCTCTTGTACGCTTACCGCGACCGTAAAGTAAAGAAGCGCGAATTCCGCGCCCTCTGGATTCAGCGTATCAACGCTGGTGCGCGTGAGCACGGTCTGTCGTACTCGCAGCTGATGGGCGGCCTAAAAAAGGCCGGCATTGAACTCAACCGCAAAGTGTTGGCTGATTTGGCTTTGAACAACCCCGGTGCTTTCAAAGGCATCGTGGAGAAAGTGAAGTAATTGCCTTTCAGCGCGATTTAACAAGAAAACGCTGGCCTTTGGGTTCAGCGTTTTCTTGTTTTTGGGCCTTATCATCCCTCGCGGCCCCATACTTGTTGCAATTCCATCTTATGTGGCCAACCCAACTAAGGTCTGTAACTGGTACAAAACAGAAAAACCGCTCCGGCAGACAGCCGAAACGGTTTTAGAAGTAGCGGGGACGAGAGTTGAACTCGTGACCTCAGGGTTATGAATCCTGTGCTCTAACCAACTGAGCTACCCCGCCGGGTTTTTTGTGGGTGCAAAGGTAACG
>JAYSZD010000354.1:0-11665 GCA_043738185.1 Hymenobacter sp.
GACTTTGTAGTCCGCGTCCCCGTGCCGTTCACAAATCGATGAAACGGGACGGGGACGCGGACTGCAAAGTCCGCGCTACTTCCTGCAGCCACCAAAACGGCACGGGGACGCGGACTGCAAAGTCCGCGCTACTTCCTGCAGCCACCAAAACGGCGCGGAGACGCGGACTGCAAAATCCGCGCTACTTCCTACAGCCACCAAAACGGCGCGGGGACGCGGACTGCAAAGTCCGCGCTACTTCCTGCAGCCACCAAAACGGGACGGGGACGCGGACTGCAAAGTCCGCGCTACTTCCTACAGCTGCTCGAAGATGCGGCGGGGGCTCACGGCCTCGCCGATGTAGGCGCGCAGCTCCGCAATGGGCATGCGGGTTTGCTCGCGGGAGTCGCGGTGGCGCACGGTCACGGTGTCGTCTTCCAGCGTCTGGCCATCGACCACGATGCAGAAGGGCGTGCCGATAAGGTCCTGGCGGGTGTAGCGCTTGCCGATGGCGTCGCGCTCCTCCAGCACGAGACGGAAATCGAACTTCAGCGCATCGAAGATTTCCTGGGCCTTCTCGGGCATCCCGTCTTTGCGCACGAGCGGGAAAATGGCGGCCTTTACCGGGGCCACGGCCGGGTGCAGCTTTAGTACAGTGCGGGTTTTGGTGGTCTGGGCGTCGCCCTCCCCTTCCGTGATGGTTTCTTCCTCGTAGGCGTTGCAGAGCGTGGCCAGGAACAGGCGGTCGGCCCCCACCGAGGTTTCCACCACGAAGGGCACGTAGTTGCCGTAGGCCTTGCCGGTGGCGGGGTCGAGGTCGGCGTCGAAATACTGCTGCTTTTTGCGGCTCAGGTTCTGGTGCTGGGTCAGGTCGAAGTCGCCGCGCGAGTGGATGCCTTCCATTTCCTTGAAGCCGAAGGGGAATTCGTACTCGATGTCCACCGCCGCCTTGGCGTAGTGGGCCAGCTTGTCATGGTCGTGAAAACGCAGCTTGGCCGCCGGCAGCCCCAGCGCCTCGTGAAACTTGCGGCGCGAAGCCTTCCAGGTGTCGTACCACTCGCCCTCGGTGCCGGGGCGCACGAAGAATTGCATCTCCATCTGCTCAAACTCCCGCATCCGGAAGATGAACTGCCGGGCCACAATCTCATTCCGGAAAGCCTTGCCGATTTGGGCAATGCCGAAGGGAATCTTCATGCGGGCCGACTTCTGCACGTTCAGGAAGTTCACAAAGATGCCCTGGGCCGTTTCGGGGCGCAGGTACACGGGCGGCGCATCCGAGTCCACGGCCGAGCCTTGCGTGCTGAACATCAGGTTGAACTGACGCACGTCGGTCCAGTTGCCGGTTTTGGAGATGGGGCAGAGGATTTTCTCGTCGAGAATGAGCTGACGCACGCCGGCCAGGTCGTTGGCCGTGAGCAGGCGGCCCATCTCGGCCGTCAGCGCCGCGCCACGGCCGGGGTCGCCGGCGTTTTCGTATTCGGCGGCTTTTTCTTCGAGCAGCACGTCGGCGCGGTAGCGCTTCTTGCTGTCGAGGTTGTCAATCAGCGGGTCGTTGAAGCCGGCGATGTGGCCGCTGGCTTCCCAGGTGCGCGGGTCCATGAAAATGGCCGCGTCGATGCCCACCACGTTGCCGTTGAGCTGGGTCATGGCATCCCACCACAGACGCTTGAGGTTATTTTTCAGCTCCACGCCGTTGGGGCCGTAGTCGTACACGGCGGCCAGGCCGTCGTAGATTTCCGATGACTGAAATACGAAGCCGTATTCCTTGGCGTGGGCCACAATGTCCTTGAGTTGCGCGGGTTCAGATGCTGGGTTCATACCCACAAAAGTAGGCCCATGCGGCGGAAGCCAAAACTTGTGTGTAGAAGGCGCGCCCAGCTGTCGTCCTGAGCGCAGCGAAGGCCCTTCGCACACCTGCTGTATTTCTCACTGCAAATTTTGCAACGGGGAGAAGGTTCTTCGCTGCGCTCAGGATGACAGCACGTTTTGTTCCTGGTCACAATTCGGTAACATACCCTCTGTGCCCTACCGCCCTACCTTTGCGCCATGATTCAATTTGAATACTCACTAATCCCCTGTCTATGTTTGGTTTAGAACCCCACGTGCTGCTGCTGCTCGGCGTGTGCCTGCTGGCCGCCTGCGCGTTCGAGTTCGTCAATGGCTTCCACGACACGGCCAACGCCGTGGCCACGGTTATTTACACCAACACACTGCGGCCCTGGGTGGCAGTGGTGTGGTCGGCGTTTTGGAACTTCATCGGCGTGTTTGCCGGCGGCATTGGCGTGGCCATGAGCATCGTGTACCTGCTGCCCGTCGAAAGTCTGGTCGATTCCAACGTGTACCACGGCATTGCCATGGTGGGCGCCCTCATCATCGGCGCCATCATCTGGAACGTGGGCACCTGGTACTACGGCATTCCGGCTTCCAGCTCGCACGCCCTCATTGGGTCAATTCTGGGCGTGGGCATCGCCTTTTCGCTGCTGCCCGAGTCTCGCGGTGCGGCTGTGAACTGGGGCAAGGCCGGCGAAACGGGCATTGCCCTGCTCGTGGGCCCACTAATGGGCTTTGCGCTCACCATCGGCATGATGTTCCTGTTTAAGCGCTTCATTCGCAACAAAGCCATTTTTAAAGAGCCGCACAAGCGCAAGCCCCCACCCCTGTGGATTCGGCTGCTGCTGATTGTGACCTGCACGCTGGTGAGCTTTTTCCACGGCTCCAACGACGGCCAGAAAGGCGTGGGCCTCATCATGCTGATTCTAATCGGCATCGTGCCCAGCTTTTTTGCCCTCGACCAAAGCAAAAACCCGCTCGACCTGCGCGCCTCGCTGGGCAAAGTAGAGCAGGTGATGTCCCGCGTGAACCGCGACGAGCTGACCCCCGCCGACCAGAAAATGCTGGCCGAGATTCAAGTGCAGACTGCCGACATGGACCGCATTTTTGCCAACACCGCCCGCATCGAAGACTTGCCCCGCCAGACCCGCTTTGAAATCCGCCGCGACATTCTGCTCATCGGCAACCGGGCCAAAAAGCTGCTTGCTTCCGAAAAAGTAAGCCTGAGCACCCAGGACCGCAGCACCTACGACGGCGCCATCAAGGAGATGAAAAGCTTCACCGACTACGCCCCGTGGTGGGTACTGCTCATGGTGAGCGTTTCGCTGGCCGCCGGCACCATGATAGGCTGGCAGCGCATCGTGAAAACCATTGGCGAGCGCATCGGCAAAGAGCACCTGAGCTACGCGCAGGGCGCTTCCTCCGAGCTCGTGGCCGCCATGATGATAGGCGCGAGCACGGCCGTTGGCCTGCCCAGCTCCACCACGCACGTGCTCACCTCGTCCATCGCGGGCAGCATGGTGGCCAGCCGCGGCGTGAAGAACGTGAACCCCGGCATGGTGCGCACCATTGCCCTGGCCTGGGTGCTCACGCTGCCCGTCACCATGGTGCTGTCGGGCCTGCTGTTCCTGCTCTTCCGCGCTATGATTGGCTAGTGATTTTGCCGCGTTTAAAACACAAAAAAGGCTGCCCTTCAACGGGGCAGCCTTTTTTATGCTCGGTTAGTTAGCAATGTCGGGTTTGCTACTGAATTCAGTTTTTCGGGGGATAACTCTACTGTTTTTAGTGGCTTATCCACTTATCCACAAGCAAAAACTGCTAAATTGTGGATAACCCGACACTATTTGGGCCACTGCACTTCCATCTCATCGTTGATGAAAACGCCAAAATTTACGAAAAGTAGTTGTCCCTCTTCGAAGTACAAGTCTATCATCGACTTCTCGTAGGAGAGGCGGACAGCGCCTTCTTCCATTGTTTCCATTTCGGGGTTCACCTGGCCGTGCTGCTGCATGAGGGCCTTCACCTCGTCCAGCGTTTTGCCGTGGATGGCTTCGCCGAAAAGACGGATGTTAGGGTTGTCGGTTTCAATGCAGCTTAGGCGGAAATCGTCTTCGCGGTCAAAGTAGAGCGAGAGCAGGTAGTCTTCCTCGTGGTAGTTCCAGGCCTGGTGCTCGAAGTCATCGTCGTCGTCCGACTCTTCAATTTCCTCGGGCTCGCCAACCAGGGTACGCACCTCGTCCATGGTGGCGCCGAAGCGCAGGGGGCCCATGCCGGTGCCCAGAATAATTTCGTTTTCGTCGATGCTGGAAGGTTGCGTGGTGTTCATACGGATTGGGTTGAAGGGGGAGAGCGCAAAGGTAGGTTTCAGTGATTAGTGGTGAACGGTTAATGCTTAGCGGTGATTAGCGGCTAGTGGTTGTTTCGGTGGGGCGGGTGAATGGCCGGGCCTGTTAGCCAAGTTCGCGCTGTTCATCACATAACCGCTAACCATTAATCACTAAAAACCTTATTTCCCATACTTGTCCACAAAGACTTCTTTCTGGCGCAGGTACTCAGAATGCGTTTTGGCCTCGTCCCACTTGCGCTTGAAAATGGCGGCGGCTTCTACTTTATCCGGGTCGGGTTCGGTAGTGCGGGGCAGTTCGGCGCGGCCGTGGGCGCCGCTCTGGCCTTTTTTATCGGCCGGCACCGGACCATCGTACTTTTTGCCGCCGCGGTGGTTGGCGTAGCGCCGGGCCCTGGTAAAACCCATCTGAATGAACTTCCGGGCCATGTCGGCCCCCACAAAATCGTCGGCCTTCAAATACGCCTCAAACAAGCCGTAAATCGTCTCCGACGACTCGGTGGCCGCCGCCGCATCTTTGAAGCGCCAGTGGGGCAGAATTTCGCCCTTGTAGGGCTGCACCAGCAACACGCCCTGCTCGCCCCGGCCCACGCGGTAGAGCTCGGGGTGCTGGCGGAAGTCGACGGTGTGGAAATCGAGGGTGTAGTCGAACGGCATTGGCCGCTATACGGAAAGTGGGCAGCGTGGGGATAACGCAATTCCAACTCGCGGCAGCTACGGTTTTGAGACCGGACTATATTTTCAGCCCCAAGCCCTTCCCTCGGAACTCAACCGCTTGACCCAATACCCAACTCTTCATGCGGGACTCAAACCCTCTACTCGGGACCAAACCTTTAAATCAGGTTTTCCCCAACTCTATTTTTTTGTTAAATCTTTTTTCTAAAAAACCTTTTTTATTTCCACTCATTAGGTCGGTTGATAAGTGGATAAGCTCGAAGGGTTATCCCCAGCGTGGAAAACGTGGGGGTAACAAAGGGCTTATCCCCGCGCTATCCACCGGCATTGTGGAAAATATAATCCTGCTTTACAATACGTTATCTGTATTTTCAACATCTCCACTCGCTTTCCACATTTTCATTATTCCCGCCAAAACCGGGGTGTGGGAAGGCCATCTGGAGTGTGAAAGTTATCCACGGTTATCCCCCGCCATTTTTCCCTGTCCGGCGGTCGAAACTACCAAAAAAACTTCTACCCCATTTATCCCCGTGTCACGGTACTGTTTCCCCCAGGTTATCCCCGAAATCGCCCGCATCGGAAAATGAGTGTGGAAAACCGCGTGGAAAACCGGTGGATTATCCCTGAAAAAGGCCGCCAGTAACTGGAAACAGGCATAAGTTATCCACGAATGTGGGTAAGTGTGGCCCGATTTGCTGTTTCCAGCAGGCTTACCCACTTATCCCCATAATATGATGTAAATGCTATGTAAGCCGGTTTTTGGCTTCGAACTAGCTGTATCTGGTGGTGCCGCTCTGGTTATAGCAGGCCCGCCGGAACGAGAAAACCCCTCTCCTTCCGCCAGCGGCCCAGGCGGCCGGCCGACGAAAAGGAGAAGGGTTTTGGTGTAAGGTGGCCGCCCTCTTTAAATAAATAATCGCGCACAAGTAATCGTATTTAATTTGGTCATGCCGCGCGCAGCCGAGGCATGACGGCCGGGGAACTACGATTACTTGTGCATTAGCACTTAAAAAGCCAGCGGCGTCACGATGTCGAAGCCCGCCCGCACCTGCTGGGGCCGCGGGTCGAGGAACACCGGTTCCGGGGGTAGCAGTAGGGCGGGGTCGCCGTTGCGCCATTGGCCGTCGCCGTCGCGGTCTATCAGCACCCGCAGGCGGTAGATGCCCGGCGCGAGGTTGGCAAATAGATACGAGCCCTTGGGCGAGGACAGGCTGGCCACCACCTGCAACTTGTCGTCCAACAACTGCAGCTCAAAATTTTGCTCCTTGGTGGTTATGGTGCCCGATAGGCTGTTGGAAACATCCTGCTCGCTGATGCCCAGCCGCAGGGGCTGCAACCGGAGCCGCTCGCCGGTAATGGCGGTGATGGCCGTGGTATCGAGCACGATTTCGAGGCGGGCTTTGGCCTTCGATTTGAAGCGTACGGCGAGCTGGGTGCGGTCGGCGCTAAGGATACCATCGGCGGGTAGGCGCAGCGGGCGGCTTTTGGTCGAGTCCTCGGTGAGCGTGCCGAATGGCTTACCGGGAGCCATTCGCACCGGCACGGTAAACAAGAACTTGACCTGACCCTCGGGGTACACAGCGCGCGGGCTGCCTTCTACCGAGTACAGGGGCGGAGCCGCCGCCTTTTTGGCCGTGGCGGCGGGTACCGGAAATTTCAGGTTGAGGGTGTCGCGCAGCACGTTGCCCGTGCTGTCGGTAGCCGTGAGCAGGAAACGGCCATCGCCCACGGCCGGCGTCTTAAAAATGACGACGGACTTGCCGCGGTCGGCCAGCAAAACGGCCTCCGCCACGGCCGGCGAGGCCGGGCCCAACGGCGCCAAAGCCACCGTGCGCAGCCCCTCATTGAAACTCAGGCGCAGCTGCGTGGGGCTGTACTGGCGGCTGGTGCTGAGGGGTGGGCGCTGGTCGGGCTGGGTGAGAACCAGGGCAAGTGGCCGGGTGCTATCGCCGGCAATGGCGACGGGGGCGGGCAGGTAGGCTATTTTTTCACCGTCGTCGAAGCGGCCGTTATTGTTCTTGTCGGCCACGGCGTAAATCTTATACTCCCCGGCTTTGAGAAATCCCAGGCTGAACTTGCCTTCCTTGTCGGTGAGAACGAAGTAGTAGGGCCGGCCGCGGTGCACCCCGGCCGTATCGGCAGCCCGGTACAGGCCGATGCTGGCCTCGGCCACGGGTTTGGTGGTGAGCACATCGGTGACGGTGCCGCTCACTTTGCCCGAGTCCAGCACGGCGCCGGTGCTGAAGTTGAGGGCAGCATTTTTGGCCGGTAAGCCTTCGGTAATGTCCACCACGGCATCCCGAAAATTGATGCTGTAGGTGGTATTGGCGTCGAGCGGCTTCTCAAAAAGCAGGGTGATGGAGTTACGGTCTTCGCGCAGCTTGTAGGGGTTATCGGCGGCCAGCTGGGGCGTGATGAGCAGGTTTTTGCTCAGCTCCTTGGTCACGACGGGCTCCGAAAAATCGAGGCGCACGAACTGCTGCTTCACGTTGCGGGCCGCGCTATCGGGCGAGCTGGCGATGCGGCGCGGCGGCGTGCGGTCGCGCGGGCCGCCCAGCGGCGGGGCCACGGCGGCGCAGCTTTCAAGCAGGGCAACCAGCGCCAATAAACCCAAAAATTCAGCGCGAACGGACATTATACAACAGCAGCGTGGTGAGCGTAAGGACAAGAATGGCGGCTCCGATACGCCACGCCAGCGGGCGCGTCACCACCTCGCTGGGCTCGGCCGTAACGACCGTCACGGTGCGGGCGGTATCCAGCACAAACGTGGGCGGCGGAATTTTTGCCGAATCGGGCCGCGGCGAAGCAACGGGCGCGGGCACGGTTTGGGCCTGCGCTGCCGCCAGCCCGCCGCCCAACGCCAGCAGCAGCCCCAGCCGTGCCGCCCGCCGCATCAGGCCGTTGGGGTGCGCCGCCGGGCCACGTAGAGCAGGCTCGAATACTGTCCTTCGTGCTGCGCCGCGTACTGGTTCGACTTGTAGCCGGCCTTCAGCACCGTGAGCAGGCCGCCGGCGCGCTCGGCCTTGTGCTTTTCGCTGAGCATGCTCACGTAGTAGGCATCGAGCGGCATGGGCAGGGTTTCGCCGATGACCAGCTTGTGCTTTTTCAGCAACTGCGTCATGGTTTTGGGGGCGAAATGGTAGAGGTGGCGCGGTACGTCGTAGGCGGCCCACAGCTCGCGGTAGTGCTGGGCATCGAGGCTTTCCACGTTGGGCACCGCAATCAGCAGCACGCCGTCAGGCTTGAGCAGCGCCGTGAGCTGGGTCAGGGTTTCGTTGAGGGTGTGCACATGTTCGAGCACGTGCCACAGCGTAATGGCATCGAAGGTGCCGGGCTCAAACGCCGTCAGCTCCTGCTCGCCGATGGGCTGGCCGAGGCGCTGGCTGGCTTCCTGCCGGGCGCGCGGGCTGGGCTCCAGGCCCGCTACCTGCCAGCCCGCTGCCTTGGCCGCAGCCAGAAAATGGCCCGTGCCGCAGCCGTAGTCCAGCATTTTGCCGCGGCGGGGCGCGTACTTACTCAGCAGGCCCACCTTGCGGCGCATGGTGAAAAACCGCGCCACTTTGTAGGCCTGATTCACCAGGCCGGCCGCGCTGCTGTTGTGCGAAACGTAGGCGTCCGACTCGTAGTAGCGGCCAATATCGGCCGCGCCGGGCCGGGGGTTGGTAAACTGAAAGGTGCAGCCCACGCATTGCACGATGGCGAAGCTTTCGTGGCTCACGGTCCTGTCTTCCACCACCAGCTTGTTGCGAAACTCGGGTTTGCCGCACACCGGGCAGCTATCTAATCGTTCGTACATCACTGGTTGCCGCTGATTAACCGTGATTTCGCTGATGTTTTTGTGCAAAATCTTCTTCTTTGGTAGAGTAAAACTTGGGTAAAGTTGGTGAATTCATCTCCAAAAACAGTTGGGTCGAACGCCGCGTCATTCACTGGTGCTCAAACCCCAATCAGCGGAATCACGGTTAATCAGCGCTAATCAGCGATTCAAATACACCATCAGCACCGACACATCGGCCGGGGAAATGCCGCTGATGCGCGAGGCCTGCCCGATGGTTTCGGGCTGAATCTTGAGCAGCTTCTCGCGGGCCTCGTGGCTGAGGGCCGGCATGGCCCGGTAGTCGAGCCGGCCCTGAATCACGAAGTTTTCCAGCTCCTGCTGCCGGGCGGCCTGTTGGTGCTCCTTGGCCAAATAGGTTTCGTACTTGATGTTGATGATGGCCTGCTCCAAGGCTTCGGCATCGAAAGCGGCCAGGGCTTCGTCCAGCGCGGGCAGGGCGCGGCACAGGTCGGCCAACTCCACGTTGGGCCGGCGCAGCAGGTTCACAGCGCGGGTTTTCTCATGAATTTCCGCCGAGCCCAGCTCCACCAAGAGCGGGTTGATTTCGGCGGTTTCGATGGCGAACTTCTGGAGCAGCTCGGCCAGCTCGGCAGCCTGCGCTTCCTTCATCCGCACCCGTTCCAGCCGCTCATCGGAGGCCAGGCCCAGCTCGTGGCCCAGCGGCGTGAGGCGCAGGTCGGCATTGTCCTGACGCAGCAGAATGCGGTGCTCGGCGCGGCTCGTAAACATGCGATAGGGCTCGTCGGTGCCTTTGTTCACAAGGTCGTCGATGAGCACACCGATGTAGGCCTCGCTCCTTTTGAGCACGAACGGCGCCTTGCCCTGCACCTTGTTGTGCGCGTTGATGCCGGCCATCAGGCCTTGGCAGGCGGCCTCCTCGTAGCCCGTGGTGCCGTTAATCTGGCCTGCGAAATACAGATTCTGCACGCGCTTGGTCTCCAAAGTCAGGCTGAGCTGAGTCGGAGGGAAAAAGTCGTACTCAATAGCATAGCCGGGCCGGAACATTTTGGCCTTCTCAAAACCCGCAATTTCGCGCAGGGCGCGGTACTGTACGTCCTCCGGCAGCGAGCTGCTGAAGCCGTTGATATAACATTCCACGGTGCTCCAACCCTCGGGCTCCACGAAAATCTGGTGGCGGTCCTTGTCGGCGAAGCGGTTGATTTTGTCTTCCACACTCGGGCAGTAGCGCGGCCCCAGGCCCTTGATGCGGCCCTGAAACATGGGCGACTTCTCGAATCCTTCGCGCAGGATGTCGTGCACCCGCTCGTTGGTGTAGGTGATGTAGCACGGGCGCTGATTTACCAGACGCGGCGTGTCGAGGTAGGAAAACTTGCTGGGCACCTCGTCGCCGCCTTGGGCTTCCATTTTGGAGTAGTCGAGGCTGCGGCCGTCCACGCGGGGCGGGGTGCCGGTTTTCATGCGGCCGGCTTCAAAGCCCAGCTCCAGCAGCTGCTCCGTGATGCCGCGGCTGCCTTTCTCGGCGGCGCGGCCCCCGCCGAAGTTCTTCTCGCCGATATGGATGAGGCCGTTCAGAAACGTGCCATTGGTCAGCACCACCGACTTGCCCCGGAACTCGATGCCGAGCTGCGTTTTCACGCCCACGCAAGTGCCGTTTTCCACCACGATGCCGGTCACGGCTTCCTGCCAGAAGTCCACGTTGGCGATGCCTTCCAGGGTCAGGCGCCAGGCTTCGGCGAAGCGCATGCGGTCGCTCTGGGCGCGCGGGCTCCACATGGCGGGACCTTTCGAGCGGTTCAGCATCCGAAACTGAATCATGGTCTGGTCGGTGATGATGCCCGACTGACCGCCCAGCGCGTCGATTTCGCGCACAATCTGGCCCTTGGCCACGCCGCCCATGGCCGGGTTGCACGACATCTGCGCGATGGTGTTCATGTTCATCGTCACCAGCAGCACCTTCGAGCCGAGGTTGGCGGCGGCGGCGGCGGCCTCGCAGCCGGCGTGTCCCGCGCCCACTACAATGACGTCGTATTCTTCTTGCTGAAACATAGGAGCGCGAAGTCTCGCGGAGTTTAAAATTTACGTCTCGCCAAGGCGATAAAAGACAGAACCAAGCTTCGCGAAACTTGATTTCAACTTTGCGAAACCTTGCGCAAAAAAATACCGCCCGACGTTGACGGCTACAAAATTACGCAATCCAGGTCTGCCATCCGTTTCACATGAAACGGCCTGCGGGCTCAAAAACCCGGAGTAAGCAGAGCTGTCTAGCCGTTTCCAACCATTGTGCGCAAGTCCTCCGGCAGCCAGTCAGCCAGCAGCTCGGCCGACTGCGCCGCCGCGGCTTCCTTGGAAAAAGGCACCCACAGTCCCCTGACGCTGTCATACACCTCGGTAGCGGCCGTGCAGGCAAACAGCTTGTAATCGAATTTTGGGTAAGCGTGCACCAGGTAGCCAGGGTAGTAATAATCGAGCCGAAGGCGGCGGGCGTGGTCCGTTTTCAGCAGCAGCAGGTACTTGCCCAGGCTGTGGCGGTGGTAAGTGGGGTCGTAGAAATTAAGAATGCCGGCTAAGGTGCGGTCGCCGTAGTCGAGAATGCCGGCGGCAATGAGGCGGCCTTCGTCGCGCAGCTCGATGATTTGGGTATTGAAAACGTTGTGCGTGGCCTCGCCCAGCAGGACGGCTTCAATAGTGGGCGCGGCATCGAAGGTGATGGCGGCGCGGTAGCGGGCATACAACTCTTCGTACTCATCGATGAGGCGGAACGGGCGGATGATGGCGGCAAACCGGGCGTTGCGGCGCAGCAACCGGCGCTGTTCCGGGCCCCATTCCACACGGGCCAGGTCTATTCGCAGCCAGTGGGCGGTGTAGAGGCGGCCATCGAAGGGCACGAAGTGGCAGGTGAACAGTTCCTGCTGCATGCGGTAGTAGCCTTGCGCGAGGTAAAAATCCAGGGCATCGCCCCGAATGACGGGGTGCGCAGATGAGGAGGCGGACATAATCGTAGGCGGGCAATAAAAACAGCAACGTGGTTCGGACGGGCT
>JAYSZD010000355.1:0-1773 GCA_043738185.1 Hymenobacter sp.
GAAAGGCAGATGCTGTTCGGGCGGGTCACGCCGTTGGACGTGGCAGTGCCGGAACCCACCCGGCGAGAGCTGGTAGAGCAGACGGTGGAGGAGATAAAAAGCAAAGCAGCGGCCAATCGAAAAGAACCGAAGCCCCTGACCCCGGAGCAGGTGGCCGCCAAGGATGCTCGGGTTGACGCGCAGGTGGCCCGGATAAATGATTGGCTCGAGCCCCGGTTACACCTCGACCCCAGCCGGGTGAAAGAGATTGCCCAGGAACGCCAGTACGACCCCGTCTTCTTTTCCACGCTGAAGCGAATCGAAAGCAACACCCTAAAGGGAAAATTTACCTCCGACCCGTACGAGTACCTGGCCACCGGCCGCGTGTGGCGCCTACCGCCGCTGGACATGGACGGCGGGCTGGCGGTCGAATCGGCGCCCCGCCCGTTCCAGTTCGAATACGAAAAGGCCCCCGAGATAACCGGCGGCAGCGACGAGGCCTTGAGGCGTTCCATCGACAAGCTGGAGGAGGCAAGAGCTGCCAGAAGCCGTGACTATGACGCGCCTAAGGTGGCGGAAAAAGTGCGGGAAATAGTGCCAGAGAAGCCGCAAGAACGGGAAATGTAGAAGATGGCCTACTGGTGCATTTCTTCAAAAAGTTCTATTTGTTGAGTGCGGGCGGCGCAGCTTTTGAACGAGATGAAAGGGTCTGATGGGATAGCTAGCTTGGCTTTGCCTGAGAGCCTGTTCAGGGGCCTGTGTCGGGTCAATCAGAACCCGCGCAGCTGCGCCGTCTGCATGAAAACCAGCCCCGGTGCGAGGGTAGCCGTTGGCGCAATGCGGTCAAGCGTGGCACCCGATGCAGCGGCCATTCCCTCCCCCAAGACCGCAGAGCGGCGCGAAGGAGCCACCTAATCGAAGCCCTTCCAGGCAAATGCTTCCCATTCGTTACCGGAAATGCGCTTAAGCAGCCGTCGTGAAACGCAGGAGTTCGGGCAGCGTAAACTCCAGGCCCTCGGCCAGGCAGACGAGCACATCCAGCGTCGGAGAAGTCTGGGCCGTCTCGATGCGGTAGACCGTCTTCTTGGTAATATCGGCCACATCGGCCAGTTCCTGCTGGCTCCAGCCCCGGTGCTCCCGCAGGCCCCGTAGATGAGGTTCAAATGCCGTAGCGCTGGCTGGTTTTTTCACCCTGGCAGACGTGACGGCGGCAGCTTGCCAGGGTGAAAAAACCAGCCAGAGCACGGCCTGCGCGTGTTGGCCGGACGTGGCCCAGCGGTAAGGAATGGCGCGGCCCTCAAGGCCCGCTAGGTCGGCGGTAACGGGTGGCATCGGGACGGGTGAAATGAGTAAGAAAGATAAACAGGATTATTTTTCAGCGCCCTAGCGGGCATTCCCGGTCTTGACCCCCGGGTATTGCTTCGCTGCCAGGGCGGCTTCCATGGGCTTGCTCACCACGTCCAGGCGGCCTTCGCGGCCAGCACCAACCGCTCTTTCGGAGTACACGGCTCGGGCCTGGCTCCCCTCCCAGAAAAGTTGATGAGGGCCCTGCGCTCGGCCGGGGCCGAACAAGTGGGTCACCTCCGGCTTCAGCACGGCCGGGTCGCCGAGGGCCACGAAGGCAAAGAATTTGCCGTCAAGAAAGGTGTAGTACTGGCCGGGCACCTGCGCCCGGTGCTGGCCAAACCAGCCCGTGGTGGCCTCGGACGTGTAGGTCCGCGTCGCCATGCCCGTGGTGGGGAGCTCCAGGTGCAGCCGGGGAAAGGCACCCGGGGGCTCGCCGAATCGGTGGCC
>JAYSZD010000356.1:0-4306 GCA_043738185.1 Hymenobacter sp.
CAACGCCCCGCACGGCGACCACCACGACCTGTGGATAGCGCCCGAAAACGCCGGCCGCATGATTATCGCCGACGACGGCGGCGCCCAAATCAGCACCGATGGCGGCCTGAACTGGACCAGTTACTTCAACCAGCCCACCGGGCAGTTCTACCGCGTCGTCACCGACAACCACTTTCCCTACCGCATCTACGGCGCGCAGCAGGACAACTCCACGGTCCGCATCCTGCACCGCAGCAGCGGCGGCACCATCGGCGAGCGCGACTGGGAAGTGACGGCCGGCTCGGAAAGCGCCCACCTGGCCGTGGACCCCGCCAACCCCGACATCGTGTACGGCGGCAGCTACGGCGGCCTGCTCACGCGCGTGGACCACAGCACCGACCAGACCCGGGCCATCAACGTGTGGCCCGACAATCCCATGGGCCACGGCGCCGGCGACTCGAAGTACCGCTTCCAGTGGAACTACCCCATCGTGTTTTCGGCCCACGCGCCCAAAAAGCTGTTTACGGGCTCGAACCACTTGCACGTGAGCACCAACGAGGGCCAGTCGTGGGCCACCATCAGCCCCGACCTCACGCGCAACGACCCCAAGACCCTGGGCTCGTCGGGCGGGCCGCTCACGCAGGACAACACCAGCGTGGAGTACTACGGCACCGTCTTCGCCATTGCTGAGTCGCCGGTTGAAGCGGGCGTTATCTGGACGGGCTCGGACGACGGGCTGGTGCACGTGACGCGCGACGAGGGCAAAACCTGGGCGAAGGTGACCCCGGCCGGCCTGCCCGAATGGAGTCAAATTAACAGCCTCGAAGCCCACCCCACGCTCAAAGGCACCGCCTACGTAGCCGCCACTCGCTACAAGTCCGGCGACTTCCGCCCCTACCTCTACCGCACCTCCGACTACGGCAAAACCTGGGCCGCCATTTCGGCTGGCATTCCGGCTACGCACTTCACCCGCGTGGTGCGCGCCGACCCGCGGCGCGCCGGCCTGCTCTACGCCGGCACCGAGTACGGTCTGTACGTGTCGTTCAACGACGGCGGCAGCTGGCAGCCGTTCCAGCTGAATCTGCCGCAGGTGCCCATCACCGACCTCACCCTGAAGAATGACAACCTGATTGCCGCCACCCAGGGCCGCGGCTTCTGGCTGATTGACGACCTCACGCCCCTGCACCAGCTCACGCCGGATATGGCCGGCCGCAAGGCACATCTGTTTAAGCCACTGGCCAGCTACCGCTTAGAGGGCAGTGGCGGCCCCACCGTGCCCAAAACGGCCGGCCAGAACCACCCCGGCGGCGTGTTGCTGCATTACTACCTGGCCCAGAAGCTCGACACCACCAGCACGCTCAAGCTCGAATTGCTCGGCCCCGACGGCAAGCTCATCCGCGCCTTCACCAACAAGGTAAAACTCGACAAAGACAAGAAGCCCGTGCCCGGCGCCGAAAAGGACCAGTTGGCCACCAAAAAAGGCCTTAACCGCTTTGCGTGGGACATGCGCTACCCCGAAGCCAGCAAGTTTGACGGCATGGTATTGTGGGGCGGTGGCACCGAAGGCCCCAAAGCCGTGCCCGGCACTTACCGCGCCCGCCTCACGCTCAACAAGGAAGCTGCCCAAGAAACCGAAGTCGTTATCCTACCCGACCCGCGGGCCACATCCAACCCGCAGGACCTGCAGGCCCAGTTTGCCTTTCTGCAGGAAGTGCGCGAGAAGCTCTCCGAAACGAACGAGGCCGTGCGTGACATCCGCACCCTGCGCGGCCAGCTCAAGGCCCTCACCACGCCGCTCAAAGCCGAGCCCACGTACCGGGACATCGTGCAGGCCGCTGATGCCCTCGACAAGAAAATGACCGCCATCGAGGAAAGCTTGTACCAAACCAAAAACCGCAGCGGCCAGGACCCGCTCAACTACCCCATCCGGCTGAACAACAAGCTGGCCAACCTCGTGGGCCACGCCAGCGAGGGTGACTACGCCCCCACTGAACAGGCCCGCGCCGTGCAGAAGGAAATTACCGAGCAGATAAACGAGCAGCTCGGCCGCTTCCGTCAGCTGCGCGAGCAGGACGTGCCCGCCCTCAACAAGCTCATCCGCGACAAGGCAGTGGATGTGCTTTCGGTTCCAAAGCCCCTGCCACCCGCACCCGCCAGTTCGCTTTGAGGTCGGCCAAATTTGCCTCAACCCCAACCAGCGGGAAGGCGGCGGTAAGTCCAACATAAGCACCCATTGCGCTAATCCGACCGTGGCTGTTGCAGAACTCTGCAACAGCCTTAAAAAATGCCTGAATGGGCACCGAGCACGCGAAAAATGCTCGAAAAACGGTGATTTCAGGCAGTTGCGAGCCTGCCAAACTACTTGGTGAGGCCAAGTGGGGAGTTCTGCAACAGCCACGACCTTTTCTTGAACTATGCTTTGCGCGGATTTGAACTCGTTCTTCGAGTTCAGACTGGTGGCGCAGCTGCGGCAGTCGCCGCTGACCGGCGCATTTCTAGATGGGCTGAACGCAGCGTCGTGGGCCCTAATGGCGGCCGTTTCGCTCACGCTGGCCCGCACGGCGCTGCTGAACATTCCCACGATGGCGCTGGCAGTAGTCAGCGCCTTTCTGTAGCTGCGCTATCAGGTCAATTCGGCCTGGCTGGTGCTGGGTGGGACCGCACTGGGCTATGGCCTTCATGCCCTGGGCCTGACCACGTAAACATACCCGTGGTTTTCCCATTTTCACCCCATACGCCCCTGTTTTAACCTCTTCTCATGCATTCTCCCTTTCTCCGCTCCCGTACGGCCGTTGGTGCCAAGCCCGCCGTTCCCGCGGTTTTACGCCGCACCGCGCTATTACTGCTACTGACCGGGCTGCTGCCCCTGGATTCCTTCGGGTTCTGGGTGGTAAACTTCGGCACGGCGCGCACCCTGCCCCGGGCGCGCGTCGGGTTTGCGGCTGGCCTGGGCGGCCAAGTGGTGTTTCTGGGCGACCCGAGCCTGGCCAGTGCCTTCTTCACCATTCCGCACGCCGGCTTCCGCTATGGCCTGGCCGAGCACCTGGACATCGGCCTGCGCCTGGCCCCCATCCCGCTGCCTTTCTCCACGGTGGGCCCCGGCTTCGGCGTGAATCTGGACGTGAAGTACTGGCTCACCAAGCCGGACAGCAAGGTCGACCTGGCGGTGGTGCTCGGGGCCGGCGGGGCCCACGTACTCATCGAAGAAGAGACCCGCTACGCTTACAGCCCAAACGCGGCGCTGCTGGCCACCTACAACGCCAACGAAACGACGCACTTCACCGTGATGGGGCGCTACGTGCACTTGGCCATCCCCAGCGCCCCAGAAGGCGCGGGGCAGAACTTCGTCAACATCGCCGGCGCGTCCTTCGGCCTGAAAAAGGACATCATGCCCAACATCGCTCTGTTGCCAGAGGTGGGCGCGTACTGGTACAAGGGCGAGATACGCGGGGTTAAGAAAAACGGCCCCGGCTTTCAGTACGGCGTGATGCTAGCCACCAGCTTTTAGCAAGGGAGCGGCGTTAAACGCCCCTTTCTGCAACGCAATGCGCTTTGACCAACCCTATGCTCCACGATGACCAACTCCGGCCCCCGGCCCGGTCCTTTCTCTCAGCTTCAACCTCATCCGGCGCTCGCTTTGCTTGATTCCCCGGGGCGTTGCCCAAGGAATTGGTACGTGGCAACCCGGTACTTTCATGAAACCAACCGGTCCTGAGCGACACCTCAGGCTTCCCTTGTTGTGAGGTACAGCCCGCGGCAAACCGGCGTGCTATGCTTTTGCGTCGGCCTGATGGAGCCGGTAAAAAACGGTCGCGAAAAAGAGCATGAAAAGAAAATCGTTGAGGCCATACACCGAATAGAAAAGTCCGGCAAACAGGTCTTTCTCGTAAACAGCAGCCACGTCGTGGGTGGTAATCCAGCGAAACCACGCCACGGCATACACCAGCTTTTCGACCACGAAAGCGCCGACTACCCACTTCATGTGCTGGTAGCGCGGGGCAGCGGCCACAAACACCAGCCCCCAGACGGTAATCATCAGCAAGCCGAAATTGGACATGACCACTGGGTCGGTGGCGGGGATGACGGCGTTGGTGAAGGCCCGCGACAAAAGCAGCACGGCCAAAATATTGACCAGCCCGGCGGCCAGAAATCCGTTGCGAATGAAGGTGTTGCTCATGGTAAGGCGTTTAGTTCTTTTCAAGCGACGGTCATTGCTACTGCCCAATGGCCGCACAGGTTTGCGGCGTTGAGGCGCCGGAAGTTACGTTGTCGGAGCAGCCGCAGCCCGTGGGCGGCAATTACGGTAATACTGAAGCGGAAACAGCGC
>JAYSZD010000357.1:0-4302 GCA_043738185.1 Hymenobacter sp.
GTGGCCACGCACCCCGACGTGAGCCTAAGCCGCCTGATGGAGGAGAAGGACGCCCAACGCATTCTTAACGAGTCGCATTACCGGCCCAAAAATGACTGAGGTAGCTTCCGCATGCACATCGCCGTTTTTAGTCAGTACCACACCAACCCCGACTGCCCGGCTACCAGCAGGCACTACACCCTGCTGGCCCACATTGCCAAAACGCACCGCGTAACGCTGCTGACTACACCGGCTTGGAAGGGCCAGCAGCTCACCCAGGAATTCCCCTGGGTGCCGGCTGGCGTGGAAATCCGCGAAGCGCCGGTGCCCTACCATAACAAAATGGGCGTGGCCCGGCGCGCGCTTGCATTTGCGCACTACGCGGCCTGGGCCGTACGCGAGGGCCTGAAAATCGATAAGCCGGACGTCATCTGGGGTATCAGTACGCCCCTGACGGCGGCTTGGGCGGCGGCGCAGGTAGCACGCTGGCGCCGGGTGCCGTGGGTATTTGAGGTGCAGGACTTGTGGCCGTCGTTTCCCATTGCCATGGGGGCAGTGCCCACGGCGCTGGCGCGGCAGCAACTCTACCAGCTAGAAAAGCGGCTCTACAACAGCGCCCACCATGTTATGCCGCTCTCGCCGGACATGGCGCGCTACGTAACCGATTTGGGCATAGCACCGGGCAAGGTGACGACGGTTCTCAATGGTACTGATGTGGAGATGGCAGCGCTGGCCACGCTGGAAGCCGTGGCGGCGTTGCGTCGGGAGCAGAGCCTAGAGGGCAAGCGGATTATCCTCTACGCCGGCACTTTTGGGCGGGCCAATGACATTCCTGCCTTGGTATCGGCTGCCGAAAGCATGGCCGCGACGGCGACTGATGCGGTGTGGCTGTTTCTGGGACACGGCTTTTTTGAGCCGTTGATTGCGGCGGCAGCGGCTCGCTGGCCGGGGCATATTCGGCTGGTGGGCGGGCAGGCGCGGCACGAGGTGTTCGGTTGGTTCGCGCTGGCGGAGGTTTCAGTGGTATCGTTTTTGGGCTTGCCGGTGCTGAACTCCAACTCGCCGGCCAAGCTCTACGATTCTCTGGTGGTAGGCACACCGGTTATCGTGACCAACCAAGGCTGGACGAAAGCATTGGTAGAGCAGCACGGCTGCGGCTGGTACGTGCCCGCTGGCGATGTACCAGCACTGGCCGCCAAGCTGCACGAGCTGCTGGCTCAGCCGGCCGCGTTGGCCGCAGCCGGTGCAAAAGGTAAGGCGTTGGCACTGGAAGCATTTGACCGCCAGCAGCTCGCTCAAAAAGTGCAGCTGGTGCTGGAAGCAGCAGCCGGGAAAGTATAAGAATGCATTAGAACGTTATGTTCTAGCATACATTATTTTATTTCCTCCATTGCGGAGCTTATGCTGGTTCGTGCCGGTTGGATTCGCACCCGGGCTAACAAAGAAAAAACGTCTTTTACGTCGTCGGAATGGGCTCGTAAGCCAACGCCTTACCGAAGTTCTTCTCAAAATAGGCGCAGCTGGGCGCCAGGGGGCAAATGCTGCATTTGGGTGTGCGCGCCACGCAGGTGTAGCGGCCGTGCAAAATCAGCCAGTGGTGCGCCTTGGCAATGGCGGCCTGCGGAATGTGCCGAACCAGTCCTTTCTCCACAGCGAGCGGCGTGGTAGCGGTTTTGGGCACGAGGCCCAGGCGGTGCGAAACCCGAAACACGTGCGTATCCACGGCCATGGCGGGTTGGTTGTAGATGACGGAAGCCACCACATTGGCCGTTTTGCGGCCGACGCCCGGCAGGCGCTGCAATTCGTCAATCTGGCTGGGAACTTCGCCCCCAAATTCCTGGGTGAGCATACGACCCAACCCAGCCAGGTGCTTGGCCTTGTTGTTAGGGTAGGAAACGCTCCGAATGAGGAGGAAGATGTCTTCAGCGGCGGCGGCGCCCAAGTGCGCGGCCGTAGGAAACTGCTCCAGCAGAGCAGGCATCACCTGATTCACGCGCTTATCGGTGCACTGCGCGCTCAGCACCACGGCCACAATCAGCTCGTATGGATTGCCGTAGGCCAGCTCGGTTTTGGGCTCCGGAAAGTTGGTGGTGAAGTAATCGAGGAAGTACTGAAAACGGTCGGCGCGGCGCATGGCGGGGGGTAGCGGCAAAAAAACTGTCATCCCAAGCGTAGCGAAGGCCGGGGATAGTGAGCCAAAGTAACGCAATTGCGCCGTTTGGACTACGTATCTCAGGTTCTTCGCTGCGCCCGGGATGACAGGAGCAGGAAACCAAAAGGATTTAAGATGTGGCTAAGAAAGTGCGCGAATAGCGCAAAATGGCCTCGGAGGTTTGGGGCCGGGGCTCGCAACGTACGCCGTCGAGAGCTCGCTGGGCCAAAAGGAGGTCGGCGCACGTGGAAGCCAAATCCGGGTCGTGCTGCAAGGCCTCCTCTACCTCGCGCTGCCTTTCAGGAGGCAATTCGTTGTACACATACTGGAGGAGTGTCGAATGGGGTAAAGTTTGAATCATAATGGAGAGTGTTTGCAGACATCTTCTTCCGTAGGTTTATCAGCGCGTAGCGCATGCGGCCCAGTGCCGTGTTGATGCTAACGCCAGTTGCGTCGGCAATTTCCTGAAAGCTCATATCGCCATAATGACGCATAAGCAATACTTCTTTTTGGGCGGCTGGCAGTTCCTGAATTAACGCCCGCAGGTGGGTGTGGGTTTCTTCGCGGGCCAGAATATCTTCCGGACCATCGTCGGCAATGGTGAGCGTGCTGGTCAGCCGCTCGTTGTCGGTAAGGCTGATGTGCGGCACCCGCTTGTCGCGCCGGAACGAGTCGATGGCCAGGTTGTGAGCAATGCGGCAAATCCAGGGAGCAAACTTGCCTTCTTCGTTGTAGCGGCCACTTTTGAGGGTGTGGATGGCCTTGATGAATGTGTCCTGCAACAAGTCTTCCGCCAGGTCCTCGTCGCGCACGATGAGCAGAATGGTGGTGTATGCACGGCTCCGATGACGCTCCAAAAGAAGGGCGAAGGCGGATTCCTGGCCGGCCAGGTAGAGCGAGATGAGCGCGGAGTCGCTAAGGTGCAAGAGGTCCATAAAGGGCTACGGATAAGGAGAACGTAGAGCTTTAGACCAATAGTATGCAGTTAGCTGAAAAAAATGGGGAGGCGACGACCCGGCAGAATATTCTTTGCTGGAATCGAACCAAATGTAGAGGAATCAATCGCACATCCGCAATAGGTAGGAATCAAAAAATGACAAAATCTTTTTACGCGCTTGGTGCAACGTTCTTAAAAGACCACCGTAGCCGCTTTTTTCAATAAAAAAGCAAATAAAATATTTTTGTAAAAAGCGTAATTGCCCGCAAATGCAGCCCGGATGTTTACTGCGCCAGCCACTGGTACGCCTCCGCCTCGTTGGTGAAGGTAGCCGTGTAATAGCCTTGGTTTGGGCGCTGATTGCTGCTGATGGTGGCTACGGAGCTGGCGGTTTGCGCCTGCATGGCCCGCGATGGCGAAACCAGAAAGGCTATGCGCACCGGCGCGGTGTAGCGCTGGGGAAGCAGGGCAAAGAAATCTGTTTCGAGCCAGTCGGCCAGTTTGGGGCTGGTCAGCTCTTCGCGTCGGCGCAGGTCGAGCAGCCAGCGCCAGCAGCCGTGTTCGTCGGCAGCGGCTAGCACGGCAAAGTAGCCTTCTTTGAGCTCCTGGGCCGTTATTTCGCGCTGCCACCGAGCCACGATGGCCGGCAGGTCAGGGCGGGGTGATATTTCGAGGCCGAAAGCTACCATAAGCCGGAAAGAGAAAGGACGACAAGTACGGGGTTGCAATGTAGGGGAAAGCCGCCTGCTGGCCTAACCGCCCGTCGCCGCCGGTCTTACCTTTGCGCTCCGTCGTCGCAGCGGCGGCTCTTTGTGCTCCATGCTTCCTTCCAACCCGGCTGATTCTCCTTCGCCCCACGACCCTTACGCGGCGCTGCGCCTACCCGATTTCCGTCGCCTGGTGTCGGCCCGGACCTTGCTCACGGTGGCCACGCGGGTGCAGGGCCTGGTTGTGAGCTGGCAGATATTCAAGCTCACCAACAACCCGTTGGCCCTGGGCCTGATTGGGCTTTCGGAAGCCGTGCCCAGCATTGTAGTCTCGCTCTACGCGGGCTACGTAGCCGATTCGGTGCGGCGTAAAAACATTGTGGTGGCGGCCCTGTCCGTGCTGCTGCTGTGCGCGGCGGCGCTGACGTGGTTTGCCAGTCCGTATGGCATTGGTTTGCTGGCGAAAGATTCGCTCTACACCGTTCCACTCTACAGCGTGATTTTCGTGAGTGGCATCGCGCGTGGCT
>JAYSZD010000358.1:0-4302 GCA_043738185.1 Hymenobacter sp.
GCCAGTCGGGTGCCCGACTGGCTTACGGGGCGGCCCCTTCGGGCAAACGGACACCCGACCATGCGCTGGGGCCGCCCCATCGGGCAAACGGGCACCCGACTGACTTACGGGGCGGCCCCCAGGCCCGGATGGGCACCCGACTGACTTGCGGGGCGGCCCCGGAGCTTGGCGCTTATTTCTTGTTAGTGGCGCGCACGGCTTTCACTTCCGCACTGCTCACGGCGGTGGCTTTGTTGCCGAAGCTGTTGCGGATGTAGGTGAGCACATCGGCCAGCTGCTGGTCGGATAACTGGGCGAAAGCGGGCATGACGTTGGTATATACTTCGTCGTCGATATCGACGCCTTGCATGCCGTTCAGCAGCACCTTCACCAGGCGGGTTTTGTCGCCGAGCACCCAGGACGTTTTGGTAAGGGGCGCGTTCATGCGCTCCACGCCGGCGCCGTCGGCCTGGTGGCAAGCAAGGCAATTTTGCGCATAAAGGGCTTTGCCCGCAGCCAGGGAAGCGGCCGGAACAACCGCTTTGGCCGCCGGCGTCTTAGCCTTTGGCATTGGTTTCTTCTGAGCCAGCGTGGGCAGGCTAACGCCCGCCAGTAGGCACATGGCCATGATAATACGCTTCATATAAGGCAGTCAGGCTATTTCTTGGCGTATACAATTCGATAGACGGTGCCGGCCTTGTCGTCGGTCACGTACAACGAGCCGTCGGTGCCCTGGGCCAGGCCGCAGGGCTTGTGGTCGGGGCGGCCAGCGGCGGCCTTTTCCGGCGTGCCCGCAAAGTTGTCGGCAAACACCTCCCAGTCGCCGGCCGGCTTGCCATTCTTAAACGGCTGAAACACCACGTAGTACCCTTTCTGGGGCTCGGGGGCGCGGTTCCAGGAGCCGTGGAAGGCAATGAACGCGCCGTTGCGGTACTTCTCCGGGAACATGGTGCCGGTATAAAACAGCAGGGCGTTGGGGGCGGTGTGGGCGGGGTACGCCATGACCGGTGCCAGGTAGCTGCCGGTCGACACCTTTTTGCCGTCACCGCCGTATTCGGGGCCCACCATTATTTTGCCCTTGGCGGGGTCGTAATACGTGTAGGGCCAGCCGGCATTATCGCCCTTGCTGAGAGCGTACAGGCACTCGGCTGGCAGCTCCGCCGATTCTTTGGTGGTGTACAGGTCCGGGAAGTTGTCGTTGAGTTGGTCGCGGCCGTGCTGCATCACAAAAAGCTGGTTGGCTTGCTGGTTCCAGTCCAGGCCCACCACGTTGCGCAGGCCAGTGGCGTAGCGCGTGCCGTCGCCGTAGGTCTGGGTCAGCTTGTCGGTCCGGAACTGCCAGATGCCACCGGCCGAGTCCAGAATGGGGCAATTGGGCCGGCCCAGGGAGCCCTTCTGCCGGTCTTTCACCTGGCAGGTGTTGGCGTAGGCGCCCACGTTCACGTAGATATTGCCCGCCTTGTCGAGCGTGATGGACTTGCTCTCGTGCTGGCGCCGGTTGATGAGGCCGGTGACGACTTTTTCGGGCTGGGTGGGGTTAGTCACGTTGCCTTTCGCATCGAGCTTGTAGCGGAACACTTCCTCATCGGAAGAGGCGTACAGGTATTCTTCGGTGCTGTAGATGCCCGTGCCCCCGTAGTTGCCAAAGCCGGCCACCACGCTGGCTTTGCCGGTGCCGCCCTCGCGCAGCTGCAAAATGCCCTCGCCTTCCTTGGTGGGGCGGTTCAGCTTCACGAAGATGGTGCCCTGGGGCGTCACGGTGATGTGCCGGGCGCGGGTGCCGGTGTCGGCCACTTTCAGGGCGCCGAAGCCGGCGGGCAGCTTGAGCCCGGCATTGTCGGCGTCGGCCACTACGGTGTCCTCGGTTTTCAGGGCGAACAGGGACAGGCTGGCCACTACGGCCGTCGAAAGCAAAAGGTACCGACTGGTGGTGCTTTTCATGAATTAATTGGTTCGATTTATACTGAAGGGAGGCAACGACAAGCGGGCGAGAACAGTGCGCGGCCGCAGCGCGTTTGAAGCTGATTTTTTTCGGTGCCACCACATTGTAGTACCTCGCGTGCGCCACGTGCGCGCCAACGCCTAACCGGAGCAGCAGCAGGAGATGGTTGGCGAAAATAATAACTGCCCGCGCCGGACACCGCGTGGCGGGCGCTGACCGTGGGGTCGGGCTGCTTTTCACTACTTTCGGTCCCGACTTACTATCTCCGCTTCTATGCCCCGTATTCTCATCATCGACGACGAACGCGCCATTCGGCACACCCTCAAGGAAATCCTCGAATTCGAAAGCTACACCGTGGACCAGGCCGAAGATGGCCCCGCCGGCCTCGACATGCTGATTCAGCAGAAGTACGATGTGGTGCTCTGTGACATCAAAATGCCCAAAATGGACGGCCTCGAAGTCCTCACCCGCGCCCAGGCCATGGGCACCGACGCGGCCTTCATCATGGTATCGGCCCACGGCAGCATCGACACGGCCGTGGAAGCCACCAAAAAAGGCGCCTACGACTTCCTCTCCAAGCCGCCGGACCTCAACCGCCTGCTGGTGACCGTGCGCAACGCCCTTGACCGCACCAAGCTGGTGAGCGAAACCAAAACCCTCAAAAAGAAGCTCTCCGTAGCCAAAGGCTCGTCCATGGTAGGTTCTTCGGCGGCCCTGGGCGCCGTGCGCAAAGCCATTGAAAAAGTGGCCCCCACCGACGCCCGCGTGCTCATCACCGGCCCCAACGGCGCCGGCAAAGAAATGGTGGCCCGCCAGCTGCACGAGCTCAGCAACCGCGCCCAGGGCCCCATGGTGGAGGTAAACTGCGCCGCCATCCCCTCGGAGCTTATCGAAAGCGAGCTGTTCGGCCACGAAAAAGGCTCCTTCACCTCGGCCGTGAAGCAGCGCATCGGCAAGTTTGAGCAAGCCGACGGCGGCACGCTGTTTCTGGACGAAATCGGCGACATGAGCCTTTCGGCCCAGGCCAAGGTGCTGCGCGCCCTGCAGGAAAGCAAAATCACCCGCGTGGGCGGCGAAAAGGAAATCTCGGTGAACGTGCGCGTGCTCGCCGCGACCAACAAGGACCTGATGCAGGAAATTGCGGACAAAAACTTCCGCGAAGACCTCTACCACCGCCTCTCCGTCATCCTCATCCAGGTGCCCTCGCTAAATGACCGCCGCGACGACGTGCCCGAGCTGATTCAGAAGTTCCTGAACGACATCGCCGCCGACTACGGCAACAAGCCCAAGAAAATAGACGCCGCCGCCCTCGAATACCTCAAAGGCCTGGACTGGCGCGGCAACATCCGCGAACTGCGCAACGTGGTGGAACGCCTCGTGATTATGAGCGACGACACCATTACAGAAGGCGACGCGAAGGCATTTGCGGGGAAGTAGAACCCATCATTACAAAATAAAAAGGTAGCGCCAGAATCGGTTAATTCTGGCGCTACCTTTTTTACGAATTATGTAACTGCTCTATGCTGCTGTCAGCAAGTATTAGCCGCAATATCACCTTAACGAATAAAGGATATTATTGCTTTTGCGGGTTCATCATTTTATCATAATCGGCAACAGTACCATAGTGGCTGAAGCCGTCCATGTAACTGATTTTCCAAGCGCCATTCTCTTTTTTTGCCCTCATATCATATTTAAAAGGAGGGTCTATTCCCTCTTCTTCTCCCCAAGCCCAGTTGAAAGTGGCCGTATTATTGTTGATTTTAAGCTGATTAACCTTGAGCCGATTCCAATAGTTGTCGGGGTAATCCTGGCATCCACACCAGTCGTCAGAGTTAGTGCTCCAGAGCGGAATTCCATCGTTGAAATTTCTCCACTCAACAGCCGCCTTTTTAACTGATGAATCGATTGTAGTTGCAATTGCCCTGTGCCTGTCCATAAATTCCTGAGAGAAGAAATTTGTTTTCTTAAAAATACCAATCTCTTTATTGTAAGCATTCCAGTCGATACCAGTAAATATGGAATCAGCAGGAGTATTTTCCCTAAATGGGAAGCCTACGCTATTATACTTGGTTGCGTGCCATTCATATAAATTTCTAACCAGTTTTGTAAGCTCGATACTATCCGCATCAGGCTTTGCAACGGCATTAACTTCGAGCTTCGACAGCACAACGGGCTTTTCATTTGGCTTTGAGACCCCAGAACCATTACAGCTTGCCAGGATAATAGCTACCGGCAAAAAGCATAATGCGTAACTATTTTTTTTCATCGGGAGCAAGTTTTTAGGGCGGTGGTCTACTTTAAGGTGGAATTATACCTATCAATTACAATTTTAATCCGGGCCGTGTGCATGCTCAGCGACTTGCTGAAGGAGCAGGATTTTC
>JAYSZD010000359.1:0-1770 GCA_043738185.1 Hymenobacter sp.
GGGCGAAATCGAAGCGCAGCGGGTCGAAATCGAAGCGTAGAGAATCAAAATCGGACCTCGGAGGGTCGAAATCGAAGCGCAGAGAGTCAAAACCGAACCTCGAAGAAGCAAAACCGAACCTCGAAGCATCGAAACCGGACCTCGGAGGGGGGTTATGGCAGAACAAAGGGGGGTTATGGCAGGGAAAAGATGTCAATTTGTCAGGAAATAGCTACTCCGACGGCGAGGAAAACACCCTGCCCGTGCTCCCCAACCGCATGCTCATCACCGAGAGCCTGCCGCTGCCCATCGTGGGCCCCGGCACCCGGGAGTTCGAGTTGAAGAAGCTCACCAGCACCAGCTCGCCCACGCGGCGCAACTACTCGCTCACGCTGGAAATGACGGCCAACCCCGCCTGGTACGCCGTGCAGAGCCTGCCCTACCTCATGGAGTACCCCTACGAGTGCTCCGAGCAGGTGTTCAGCCGCCTCTATGCCAACCTCATCGCGGCCCAGATTCTGAAGTCCAACCCGCGCTTTAAAACCATGCTGGCCGAGTGGACGCGCCAGGCGCAGAGTGGCACGACCAGTCAGAAAAACGCCCTCGAAAGCAAGCTGGCCCAAAACCAGGAACTGAAAAACCTGCTGCTCCAGGAAACGCCCTGGGTACGCGACGCCCAAGGCGAAACCGCCCGCCTGGCCCGCCTCACGGAGCTGTTTGACGAAACCCGGCTGCAAGGCGAAACCGCCCGCGCCCTGCGCAAACTGCAAAAAATGCAGCTTGGCAATGGGGCCTTCCCGTGGTTTGATAAGATGCCCGAGGACCGCTACATTACCCAGCTCATCGTAGCCGGTTTTGGCAAACTGAAAAAGCTGGGCGCCTTCGACGCTGGTGCCGACCCGGCTGCCCAAACCGTGCTCAGCCATGCGCTCCTGTACGTTGACGCTCAGTTGGCAGAAGCCCATCACAAGCTGCGTTTCCAGAAAGGCGTGAAGCTGGGCGACGACCACCTGACCGACCTGCACATTCAGGCCTTGTATGCCCGGAGCTTCTGGCCGGCCATACCTCGGATGGGCCTCCACGAGCCCGCTCATGACTACTACTTAGAGCAGGCCGCCAAATACTGGCCCGCCCAAACGCGCTACCTGCAAGCCCAGATTGCCCTGGCGCTAAACCGCGAAAAGAAAGCCGCTCCGGCCGCCGCTGAAATCCTGCGCGCCCTCACCGAAAACGCCCTGCACGCGCCCGAATTGGGCATGTACTGGAAGGAAGTGCGTGGCGGCTACTACTGGCGCGAAGCCCCCACCGAAACCCAGGCCACGCTCATCGAAGCCTTCGATGAAGTGCGCGACGACCAGAAATCGGTGGACGAGATGAAGCTCTGGCTGCTCAAGCAGAAGCAAACCCACAGCTGGGAAAGCACCCGCGCCACCGCCGACGCCTGCTACGCCCTGCTGCTACGCGGCTCCGACTGGCTCGCGCCCACCCAGCCCCTGCAAGTCACGGTAGGCGGCCAGCTGGTGAAGCCCGAAGCCGCGCAGGCCGGCACCGGCTACTTCAAAACCAGCTGGGCCGCCGCCGAAATCCGGCCCGCCCAGGGGCGCGTCATCCTCACCAAGCCCGACGCGGGCGTGGCCTGGGGCGCGCTCTACTGGCAGTATTTCGAGGACATTGACAAGGTGACGCCCGCCGCCACGCCGCTCAGCCTGGAACGCCAGCTCTACCGCGAAACCCGCACGGCCGCCGGTCCGGTCCTGGAAAAGCTCACGCCCAGCTCGCCCCTACGCATCG
>JAYSZD010000360.1:0-4299 GCA_043738185.1 Hymenobacter sp.
AACAGTGGAACCGGCAATTGGAGCGCCCACCACAGGCTGCCCAGGGCCAGCAGCCAATAGGGCACTGCCAGCCGGCTGCTATTGCCCCAAAAGCCGGCGGCCCCGCCCGTCAGCGCGCCGAGCAAGGCCGAAAGCAAGGCCGCTGGTAGCGTGAGCAGCACGGCCGTACGAGCCCCGAATACCAGCATGCTCAACACGTCGCGCCCCTGGGAGTCGGTGCCCAGCCAATGCCAGCCCGCGCTACCCCGGCCAAACGGTGCTTCGGCTACATGAGACAAATCGGGTTCATTGGGCAGGTAAGCGAGTGGCAAATATGGCGCAAGTAGCGCCCCGAGTACGAGGAGCGCCAACCAGCCCCCGGCCAGCTTTTGTGGCCACGAGAATGAAGCAGAGGTCAGAACTGCCACCGGATGCGGGGGTCGGCCCAGAAATAAAGAAAGTCGGCCAGGAGCAGCGCCAACAGGCGGGCTGCGCCCGTCAGCAGTACCCCGCCCACTAGCACCGGGTAGTCGCGGCCCGCCGCGGCATCGGCCAGCAGCCGGCCCATGCCGGGCAGGGCAAATACGACTTCCACCACTACCGCTCCGGCTACCAGAGCGGGCAGGAGGTCGGCCACCTGGGTGAGGGTAGGCAAAAGGGCGTTGCGTAGGGCGTGCTGCCGGATGACGGCTCCTTCGGACAGGCCTTTAGCACGGGCGGTGGTGGCGTAATCGGTGTGTAGCTCCTGAGCCAAAGCCGCATCGAGCTGTAATGTGAGTTCCGGCAGGGTGGTGAGCGTGAGCGCGGCCACCGGTAGCACCAGGTGCAGCAGGTACGTTTGGGCTCGGCTCCAGCTATCCGTCTCCGTTGCGGCCAGCTGGTCGAGCCCGTAGGCCGGGAACCAAGTAAGTACTGCGGGGTTAGCAAACGTTAGCAGCAGCAGTAGGGCCAGTACGAACAGCGGTAATGCGTGCATCGCAACCAGAACCACCCGCACGGGTCGCTGCCACCACGGCCGTGCTGCCAGGCGCCGGGCCAAAGCCAGCGCCGCCAGCACGGCCAGCAGCGCCGCCGTGCCGGTGAGTGGCAGCGTGAAGCCCAGTGCTTGATACAGCCGGCTGGCAACGGGCTGCGCAGTTCGAAAAGAAGTGCCTAAATCACCGCGCATCAGGCCAGTTAGCCAAATATGATATTGATTTTGAGTGCCATGCCAATGCCAATGCGTTAGGTTTGCCGGCGAGGAATGCTGTTGGCGGCTCGCGTAGAACAAGGGCAGGTCGAGGCCCAGGCGGCGCTGCACGGCTCGTTGGGTGGCGGCGTAGTCGGTGGTGGCGTTGCTGCTGCCGGCCATTACCGACGCCGAAAAATCGGGCAGTGCCAACAGGCTGGCCATGTTTGCGTCCTGGCGGCTCAGCAAAAACACCGCCGACGCCAAGACCCACACGGCCAGTACCGTTCGCAACAAGCGTCCTAGCAACGGCCTGACCATGCGCTAAGGAGTAGAAGTGGATTGGGCCGAGCGCTCCACCGCGTTGAGCGCAAACTCTGGTTTGAGGCCTGAGACGTGCAGGCCGGTGAGCCGGTGGCTGGCTGCGATGCGGGTGGGCAGAAAAAACAGTGGCACCCAAGGCATTTCGGCCTGCATCAGGGCCTGGAACCGCCGCAGCAACTGTGCCCGGCGCGCCGGGTTTTCGGCCGCCGCAATGGCGTCGATGAGCTGGTCGCTCGCCGCCCCGCTGTAACCCGTGACGTTGCTTTGGCCTACCGCGCGCGAATGCAGCAGCGGCGTGAAATTGAACATGAAGGGATTGCCCCTGAGGGTGCGCACGTACATGTCGAAGTCGCCGGTGCGCAAGGCGGTGCTCAAGAAGCCCGCTTCGGTGGGCAGCAGCGCAACGGCAATGCCTAGGCTGGCCGCCGCCGCCTTAAATTGGAGCGCAACGGTGGCGAAGGTAGCCTCATCGGCCTGGTAGCGCAGGGCTATCCGCAGCTGCTCGGGCTGTTTGCTGCCCGGGCGTGTCCGCGTCCAGCCAGCCGCGGCGTCCGGCCGCTGCCAACCAGCCTGCCGAATCAGTGCTTCCGCCTTGGCCAGGTCGAACGGAACCGGGGCGAGGCTGTCGTTATAATTCCGGCGGTCCCGGGGGCTGATGATGCCAACGGTTTGCTGGCCCCCACCCAGCTGCGTGGCGCGCAGCAAGCCCGCCGTGTTGAAGCAATGGCTCAGGGCCCGGCGGGTCAGGGCATCAGCCAGAGCCCTTTGCTTGGTGTTGAAGCCTGCCATCACCACTTCATAAGAAGGAACCGAGTAAAAAGAGAGCCCCGGCGCGGTGGCCGCCGCCTTGCGTAGCCGCGTAAACGCCCGGGCCGGCATTTGCGGGAAGATGTCCACGTCGCCGCGTTGCAGGGCCAGGCTCGCCGTAGTAGCATCCGGAATAATGACGAAGGCGAGCTTGGGCGAGCGCGCCTGCAACACAAAGGGCCGCGGCCGGAGCTGTTGGCCCCACCAATTTGACTTGCGGCTGAAGGCCAGGTAGCGGTCTTTTTGCCAAGAAGTTAGCTGATAAGGGCCGCAGCCTGGCACTTTGCCGGGGGGTAGCGTCCGGTAGCGTTGGGCCACGGCGGCCAGCCCGGCAGCGGAGGCATTGGGGGCGCGGCGCTGCAGCTGAGCCAACGAGAAATGCCTTAATTCCCCGGTGGGGTCGAGTGCGGCTTCGGGCAGAATAAAAAAATCGCCCGTTGCCTGCAGGTATTCCGCCGCCTGGCCGCGGCATTCTAGCACGAAGCGGCGCGGGTCGCGCGGGTCGGGAATCAGGCCTTGAATAAACCCGAACTGGAGGCGTGACATCTCATTGGGTACGCCCGGACAAAACATCAGCTTCAAGGTAAATGCAACGTCCGTGGCCAGTACGGGCTGGCCCGTATCCCAGGTGGCCACCGGGCGGATGCGGTAAGTAATCCGGGTCAGCGAATCGCCTATGTGCTCAGTCGTGGGGAGGGCTTCGGCCAGAGCGGGGGCTATTTTTTCAGTAGATAAATCGCCCTGCAATAAGCTGACGTGTAGCAGATTGGACGCGTCGAAGGCGCGTTGATTCGGCAGTTCCAGCGGATTCAACGACTCGGGGTCGTTCGGCCAGCGCACCCTGATTGCCGGGTCCTGACCAGCGGGGGTAGCACAGCTTTGGACGAAGAGAATAATTGCCGCAGAAGGCAGAAAAAAGGCTGAAGAATGGAGCTTCATGCAGGATTCCTAATCCGCCGCTGGTGCGGCAGCTTAGCAAGATAGACACGAAACCGGGCGTAGTGGAATCTCGGCGCGCCTATAGCTGCCCTGACTCAGTTGCTAGAGCCGCCCGATGCGGTGATGCCGCCAGTCCAGCCACCGGTGCCGCCCGATGCGGTGGCGCCGCCAGTCCAGCCGCCCGTGCCGCCCGATGCGGTGACGCCGCCAGTCCAGCCGCCCGTGCCGCCAGTACTAACTTCGGTGCGGGTTTCTGGCGCGTTATGCTTGGTCTGAGTAGGAGTGGTTGCGGTTGTCTCACCAGCAAAAAGGGCGGCGAGTTGAAACAGTACGGAGGCGATGAAGTCTAGCACAATATGGGGGTGTAAGGTGGGTCAAATGTGTGATTTACACAAAGGTGACGGTGCCCACAGCCTTAAAAAAGGACACTATTGCCCTTAAAGCGACTTGTGCTTAATTTATAAAATTTATGAAAAAAAAGATATAAGAATTTACAAGTGGCACTGGTATTGACTTATGGCAACTCGTCTTTTAAAAAATAAAAATAAAATTATTGATTTGCGACATTTGGGTGCCAAAAAAGGTGTAACTAGGCAATATGCAAAGGTTGGCCGGGAAAAGCAATGAAAAAAGGAAATACTGGCCGTAATTGCGACATGGGTTTGGCATACCTGCTTTGCTAGCAAAATGCTCAAAACAAATGTATAGGCAGTTTTTATTATGAATGAGATTGCGAATCTGGTGCAAATTGCGACACGCCGCAGTCTGTTGTCTTTGCCCCTGTTGGATTTGCGGGGCAAGCAGTCAAACAAGGAGAATCAGCTAGTGGCCTTGCTCACCAAGGTGCCCGATGCCACCCAACTGCAAGTGGTGAAGGCTCTGTACACGAAGGCGACGCCGGCCAACGTGCGGGCGCTGCAGAAGCTGCAGTCGCGGGTGCGCACCAAGCTGCTGAATCAGCTCTATTTTCTGGACCACTCCGACCCCCGGCATCTGGTGTCGAACCGCTACGAGCTGGAATGCCTCGACCAGCTGCACAAGGCGAGTATTTTGTACGCCGAGCGGGACTTTAAACTTTCGGA
>JAYSZD010000361.1:0-1769 GCA_043738185.1 Hymenobacter sp.
TCCCCCGGCCCCTTCCCCTCCGGGAGAAGGGGAGAGCCTGACGAGTGCTTGCGTTCTGTAACGTTAAGTCAGTATCGAGTTCGTCTGATTCCATCTGGCTCCCCTTCCCCCGGAGGGGAAGGGGCCGGGGGATGGGGTTACTTCGAAAACCGAATTAATTCATCAGCGAACTCGCTGAGCAGCAGGCCCAGGGAATTGACGCAGGCGTCAAGTTGCGCCAGGTTCAAGGTATCGATTTGCAGCGTGTCGCGGAAGATGAGCTTGCGGCCGGTTCCGTCGAGAGCGAAGGCTCCGTGGATAATGTCGCGGTTCTTTTGCAGCAGGCGCTGGTACACGTCCAGCGAGGGGGCGGGTAGGTCGAGCAGGTACTGCTCCAGAATCAGCAGCGGGTCGCCGCAGCCGATGACGAGGTTCTTAATGGCCAGCTCCGGCTTGTCGACCACAAACACGCCTTCCTGCTCGTCGGCGTGGCAAATGTCGAAGCCTAGGTCCAGCAGGTAACCGTGGATGGTGGCAAAGTAGGAGTTAGTCATGTGCAGGAAAAAGGTGAGAAAAGCAGATTGCTCAAAAAAGTAGCGCTATGGGAAGCCGCTTTGCGGGAGAAGTGGTAGATTTACGATGCAATAGTAAGCAAATTTTTTAGTATGCTCAAAGTTTGAGCGAAATAATATTTGAGTAATATGTCGAACGTTGGAAAGAATATTCGTAAGCTTAGAACGGTTAAAAAGCTGAGTCAGGCGGCTTTTGCCGAATTATTCGGCTTGGCCCGGCCCAGTATAGGCGCTTACGAGGAAGGCCGTTCTGAGCCAAAAATGGAGACCCTGATTCAAATTGCTCATCATTTTGGCTTATCGGTGGACTTGCTACTTACGAAAGAACTGACGGTAAATGAGCTGTACCATTTCGATATTTTCAAGGAGCAGCTGCAGGCCCCCGAGCCCACTCCCGAAGAAATGGCCGAAGCCGACCGTCAGGCTCACCTTACCCCGCTGGTGCACCGCAACCGGGCCCTGGAGTACATCGTGCGCCACCACGACCCCGCGTTTATCGACCTGCTGCCCAGCCTGCAACTGCCCCATCAGCTCACCGGGCCCACGCGCGCTTTCGAAGTGTCGGGGGCCGATATGCTGCTGCACCGCCAGGGCTTGCGCCACCAGGACATCGTGCTGTGCTGCCGCGTGAACAAAGCCCGGCCCAGCCTGCAAAATGGCCGCGTCTATGTCTTCGTTACCCAGGGTAAAATCCTCATTCGCCGTCTGGCCGAGCGCCTGCCCGATGGCCTCACCCTCAAGCTGCGCCCCGACAACCCCGACTACAGCAGCCAGGACCTGGAGCTGACGCAGGCCTTGGAAATCTGGGAAGTGAAGGGCGTATTCACAACCCACCTGCGGGCCCCGGCCCTGCTCGACGAACGGGTGGCCGCCCTGGAACGCCGCCTGGAAGAGCTGGCCGAACGGTTAGGCGACCAACCCTGAGTCGTAAAGCCCGCCAGGCTTTGCGGGTTTGGGAAGTGAGCTACCGCGTCTGCCGCTGGCGCTTCAAAGAGTAGTTCCAGCCCGTAGCGCCGAGCAGCAGGGCCGCGCCCAGGAGCATAGTGCTGGTCATGGCGCGCAGCGAAACGGGATACAGCAGGCTCCCACCAATGACCACGGCCGCGCCCAGCCACCACAACAACTCCACCGGCAGCGGGGCGGTGGCCAAGCGCTGGGCCCGGAAGGCGCCCGCATCGGTGGGCGGGTAGAGCAGCCACTTCAGGCGCGGGTAGTCGT
>JAYSZD010000362.1:0-4297 GCA_043738185.1 Hymenobacter sp.
AAGTACGGCGTGCCGCTGGTGTTTTTCGACCGTATTCTGGAGGGCGACAGCGTGAATGCGGTGCTGCTCAACGACCGCGAAGGCGCCCGTCAGGCCACCGCGCATCTACTGGAGCAGGGATGCCGCCGGGTGGCGCACCTGGCGGGGCCCCAGCACCTCAACATCTACAAAAATCGTCGCCAGGGCTACCTCGATGCCCTGCAAGCCCACGGCATCGCCCCGGACGAAGCGCTGATTGTGGACTGCGACATGACCCTGGAAAGCGGCAACGCGTCCATGTCCCAACTTATGGCCCTGCCCACACCGCCGGATGCCGTGTTTTCGGCCGGCGACTCGGCCATTCTGGGCGCGCTGCAGCTACTTAAGAGTCGGGGCATTCGGGTGCCGCAGGACGTGGCCCTGGCCGGCTTCAGCAACGAGGCCCTGACGCTGGTGGCCGAGCCCATGCTTACCTCCGTGGACCAGCGCACCGAGGAGATGGGTCAGGCCGCATTCCGCCTCTTCACCGAGCTGCTTTCGGCCGAAGGCACGGCGTTTTCGCAGCGGCAGGTAGTGTTGCAGCCGCAGCTGTTTGTGCGGGCCTCGTCGCTGCGCAAGGGCACCGTTTAGCGTGGTAATCCGGCGGTCAAACCAGGCTATTGCACCGCTACCGGCCCTGGCGCTTCGCAACGGCGCTTGAGCACGGTCAGGATGCGGCCCTGGATTTCGCTCATCACGAAGCGGGTCCACAGCCCGGCGTACCAGTTGAGGTGGGTGCTGAGGCGCTGCCGGCTGTGCAGCACGAGACGCGTGCGGCCGGGGCCGGCGGGCTGCAGCTCGTAGGTGCCGCGCAGCACATCGAAAAACCGGCCGCCCACGATGACGTGCTCATCAAAAGTAGTGGGCGGAATGGTAGCCGTGTTGGGCACGATGCTGAACGAAAGGCGCTGCAAGGGCACCCATTCGTCCACGGTTTCGATAAACTCGACGCCGCGCTCGAAGGTGGCGTGGCGCACGCCGCCCACGCCCTCGCGGGTGAGCGTGGCCGCCACGGGACGCGGAAATCCGATGTCGTCAATCACGCTGTGCCCCAGGTCCCGGGCCTGGATGGGCGCCACCCGAATGATGTGCTGCCACACCACGGCGGCCGGCGCGTTGATGAGAATGGTGTTTTCGACCTGCCGGAAATCGTCGGGGTTGTTGAACTGATTTTCGAGGGGAACGGCGATGAAGGGTAGCAGGGCAAAAGCCGCCGCCACCAGCGTGCTGCGGTTTTTGACGGCCCGGCGCCGGGCAATGAGCCCGTAGAGCACACTCCCCAGAATACTGAGTACCGCAAACAAGGGCCCGATGATGATGAGGCAGATAAGCCCTTCGAGATTGAAAAGAAACGTGGTGATGATGAACAGCAACGTGACCAGCAACGCCTGTCCGAGCCGTTGCCAGCTGCTGGCCGTCGGGTTATAATGCGCCGTGATGGCTCCCAGGGCCACGGGTGTGAGCACCAAAAAGGCAATCGACAGTAGGCCGTTAGCGTTGATAAAGTTTTCGCCCAGCACAAAGCGCATCATCAGCGAATAGAACAGGCCCACGCCTAGGGCCAGGAGCAGCGGGTAGCGCCGTGGTGCAATTCGCATGAGTAGTTTTGGTGAAATTAACGTCCTGAAGCAAGCCCGCGCATCACGTATAAGATGGGTGCGGGCCGCAAGGTAATTCCCGCATGAGCACCACCCCTTTGCCCACCATCGTCTTCCTCCACGGCTTTGCCGAAAGCCGCGAGGTGTGGACGGCCTTCACCCGCGCTTTCCCCGACGGCTACCGGCTGCTCACGCCCAACCTGCCCGGCCACGGCACCAACCTGGCGCCCGTGCCCGACTTTTCGATGGAGGCCCAGGCCCGCTACGTCATCGACTACCTGGGCCAGAAGGACTGCCCCAGCCCCGTGCTACTTGTCTGCCACAGCATGGGCGGCTACGTGGCCCTGGCCCTGGCCGAGCGCTGGCCCCAGCGCGTGGCCGGCCTGGCGCTCATCAACTCCTCGGCCCTGGCCGATACCGACGAGAAGCGCCAGAACCGCGAGAAAAACATCAGCTTCGTGGAGCGCCACGGCGTGGCCAAGTTCATGGAGTCGTTCGTGCGCCCGCTCTTCGCGCCCGTCAACCGCGACCGGCTGACCGAGGCCCGCGCCCTGCTGGAAGAAATTGGCAAGGCCACGCCCGAAACCACCATCACCGGGGCCCTGCGCGGCATGGCCGCCCGCCCCGACCGCACCGCCGTGCTCAGCTCGGCCAAGTTTCCGGTGCTGCTGGTGGCCGGCAAGCACGATGTGGCCGTGCCCTTCGAAGACGCCGTGCGCCAGGCCGCCCTACCCGCCGAGGGCCACGCTCTGTTTCTGGAAGGCAGCGGGCACCAGTCGTACCTGGAGCAGCCCGAGCAAACCCGCGCCGCCGTGCTGGCGCTGGCCGCGGCGGTGTTTGGGGGCTAGCTCATTTAAGCCTCTTCCAACCGTCCGTCATGTGGCGCGGAGCCGCAGATACTGCGGATGGTTGGGAGCTTTTAGCACGTGCTAATTGATGGAAAAGGTAATCGGCAGGAGGTAGTAGATACGTACTGGTTTACCCTGGGTAAGGGCAGGGGTGACGGCAGCTGGCAGCTTTTTGACGGCCTGTAGCACGGCTGCATCGAGCACTTTGCCGGCAGAGCTTACAATGGCGTGGTTTTCCAGGCTGCCGTTTTCAGCCACCTCAAAGTAGGCATAAACTCGTCCTTGCTGCTGGGCCCGCAACGCCTCCACCGGGTATCTAATCTGCATCTGAATATACTTGACTAGGCTTTCGGGCGATACTCCACCAACGACTGGGAGGCGATTGCGTCCAGGTACTGGGAACGATGGTTTAATGTCGGCATAAGCATAAGGTTGCGCGGCCAGCGGCGTGGAAAAATCAAGCACCAATGTATTGGTTGATTTGTCAGTGGATGGGGATTCGGAATTAACAGATGCGGGCTGCCACGCCGCCATGTGAGATTCCAGGTAAGACAACGCCGTCGCCGCCGCGTTAAGGAAAGGGATATCTATTGGTCCAGTAGTAGGCAGCAGCTCGAAGTTGTTCGGTTGCTGGCCATTGGGCAACTCAAATTGCACCAGCATCTTGCCGGCCGGGGCGGGCGCGGTCGTTCGGGTGCTGCGATACACCAGGGCGCGCAATGAATCGGGGCCGCCGGGGTAGCGTGGGCCGGTGTAGGCCGCCGCTGGCGCGGTGGTTTGGGCCTGGGCTGTGGAAGGCGCGCCCAATTGAAAGGCAATGGCGACGACAAGAGTGGATAGCAGGTGTTTCATGCGTGGTAGATGAGGATTTGAAAGCGCAAGATATGGCCGGATTCGCACAGCCAAAAAGCCCGGCATCCGTGCGAAAACCGGGCCCTCTTCACCTTGAATTATGGCGCTGCTCAGACCAGACCCGCCATGCGCTCGAAGCCCGTGCCCAGAATGGACGTGTCGTCGGCTCCCAGCCAGTCCTTCAGGATGCTGGCGTAGATGCTGCGGAAATCGACCTGATGGCGCAGGTCGCCCTGGTCGAGGTTGGTCAGGTCGGGGGCGGCGTTGAGTACACCTTTTTTGCGGAGGCCGCCGCCCAGCAGCAGCACGTTGTTGGCGGTGCCGTGGTCGGTGCCGTTGCTGGCGTTCTGGCCCACGCGGCGGCCAAATTCGGAGAACACCAGCACCAGCGTATTGCTCCACTGGTTGTTCTGCTGCAGGTCGTTGGCCAGGGCGGCCAGGCCCTCGCCCAGGTCGCCTAGCAGACGCTGCTGCTGCTCCTGCTGCCGCACGTGCGTGTCGAAGCCCGACAAGGCCAGGTAGTACACCCGCGACTCCACGCCGGAGGTAATCAGCTCGGCCGTAGTTTTCAGGCTTTTGCCGAATTCCGAGTTAGGGTACGCCACCGCCGACTTGTATATTTTGGACTTCTCGAACAGGTAATCGGCCGACGACGCGGTTTCGGCCAGGGTCTTGTAGAGGTAGTCCACCTGGTCGTGATGGGCGGGCGCGGCCTGCTGGCTCACCTTGGCCAACAGGCGGTTTTGGGTGAGCTGGTGCAGCTTGGCGGGGTTTTTCAGGGCCAGGCCTTTGCGGGCGCTTCCTTTCAGGGCCAGGCTCAGCGTATCGTCGATTTCCAGCGCATTATAAGGGCGCTGGCAGTCGGGGCAGTTGGAGTCGAGGTAGCGGCCCAGCCAGCCCGTGCTCACGGCCTGGTCGGAGCCCGAGCCGCTTTGCCAGATGTCCATCGAGCGGAAGTGGGAGCGGTCGGGGTTGGGGTAG
>JAYSZD010000363.1:0-4296 GCA_043738185.1 Hymenobacter sp.
ACCTTGCAGGGCCTTATCAACAAGGAATTTGTGGTGCGCCCCGGCGGCATCATTTCCTGGAACGGCGACCCGCTGGCCGGCGAAATGAACGTGACGGCCATTTACACCCAACGCACGTCGCTGGCGCCGGTGCTGGGCACGACCAGCAACGGCAGCGCGGCCGTGGTGCCCGTGACGGCCGTGATGAACCTGACTGGCCCGCTGCTGCTGCCGGCCATCAAGCTAAACCTGGAATTCAACGACGCGCCAGGCACGCTGCAGGGCGACCTGGCCGCCTTTACGTCTTCGCTACGCAACGACGAGCAGGAGCTGAATCGACAGGTGTTCAGCTTGTTGGTATTCAAGCAGCTTTCGCCGCTGGGCTCATTTGGCAACACCATTTCGCTGCGGGGCCAGGACAATACGGTGCAGAATAGCCTGGGCCAGATATTGAGCACGCAGTTGGGTTTGCTCACCTCGCAAATCGACCAGAACCTGGAAATCGACTTCAACATCAACGGCCTCAGCGCCGAGCAGCTCCAGGCCCTGCAGGTGCGCCTGAGCTACTCGCTGCTCAACGGCCGCCTGCGCGTGACCCGCGAAGGCGGTTTCACCAGCAACTCCAATCTGGTGAACAGCAACGGTACCGGCGGCACCGGCAACACTGCGGGCCAGGCCTCCCTACTCGGCGATTTGAGCCTGGAATACTACCTGCGCCCCGACGGCAAGTTCCGCACCAAGCTGCGCTACGAAACCACCCCGCGCGACCTGGAAACTATCAACCAGCCCCGCGCTGGCCTCTCGCTGCTGTATTCGGAGCAGTTCAACACGTTCGGGGAGCTGTTCAGCCGCAAAAATCCCAAGCGCAAGGAACGCAACACCCAAAAAGCCCGCGAAGGCCGCGAAGTGCTGACCGTGGACGAAGACCCGCGCACGACTCTCTGATTCAGTTAACCGTTAGCAGTGAACGGTTAACAGCACTTTATAAAGCATTGGCCAGTTGGTTACAAGTGGCTAACAGTTCACTCCCCACAGCTAACTGTTCACTGTTCACGGCTAACTGTTCACTGCCAAGATTACCTTTGCCAGAATATGGCTGTTCCCATCTCATCTTCCACCCGCAAGAAAAAGCTCGGCTCCTATCCTACTTTGCTGGTGGTATTCAGCATTACGCTGGCTTTGGTGGTGATTGGCTTATTCGGTTTGTTGCTGGTGCACGCCCAGAAACTATCGGAAGTGGTGCGCGAAAACCTGGAGGTACAGGTGTACCTCGACCGCGACCTGCCGGAGACCGAGCTGCTGCGCCTGCAGCAGGACCTGGCCCAACTGCCCTACATCGCGGAGCGGGAGGGCAAGCCCCAAATCCGGTTCGTGAGCAAGGAAGAAGGTGCCCGCCAACTGCTGCAAAGCACCGGTGAGGATTTCCGCCAATTCCTCGGCGACAATCCTTTGCGCGACGCCTACGTGCTCAAAATCAGGCCCGAATACACCGATACCACGCATCTGGGCCAGCTGGAGCGCACGGTAACGGCCCAACGCGGTGTGTTCGAGGTGCTGTATCCGCAGGACCTGTTTGCCAGCATCAACAACAACCTGACGCGGGTGAGCCTCGTGCTGCTGGGCTTCGCGGCCGTGCTGGTGCTGGTAGTGGTCATTCTAATTAATAATACCATTAAGCTGGCGCTGTTTTCGCAGCGTTTTCTTATCCGCTCCATGCAACTTGTGGGAGCCACGCCGTTCTTTATCCAGCAGCCTTTTTTGCGACGGGCTACGTGGCAGGGCTTGGCCAGCGGCGTGCTGGCCGCGCTGCTGCTGGTGGCCCTGCTGCAATACGCCTACCTCGAAGTGGAGCCGTTGCGCCTGCTGCGCGACGACTTCCGCCTGGGCTTGCTCCTGCTGGGCGTGGTGGGGCTGGGCGTAGTCATCGGCTTTTTCAGCTCCGCCCGCGCCGTACACAAATACCTGAAAATGTCGCTCGACGACCTGTATTAATAATGGTTACTGATTGACGGTTAGTGGTGCACGCACCGAACGCCGCTGATTTCAATTAATCATTAACCGCTAACCACTAATCACTACATATGACTCCTGCTCCCCGCTTCGCTTTTGGCCCCCGCAACTACCGCCTCATGTGGCTGGGACTGGCGGTGCTGGCCGCCGGTTTTATCACCATGATGTTTGGCGACAAGGAAAACTACGGCGAAGACTTCGTAGGCATCACACTGGGGCCACTGCTGCTCATTGCCGGCTTCGGGATAGAATTCGCGGCCATTATGGTGCGCGACAAGACCCTGATTCCCAGCGCACCGGTAATTATCGCTGGCGTGGCTACTGAGCCGGCCACGCAGGCCCCCGCCGCGCCGATAGCGCCGGCTTACAAGCGCCTCTAAACCTGCCCGCATGACCTATTGGCAAGCCCTGCTCCTCGCTATCGTAGAGGGCATCACCGAGTTTTTGCCCGTTTCGAGCACGGGGCACATGATTATTGCCTCCGCGCTACTGGGCATTCCGGCTACTCCGTTCACCAAGCTCTATCTGGTGGTGATTCAGCTCGGCGCCATTCTATCGGTGCTGGTGGTGTACTGGAAGCGGTTTTTTCAGAATATCGATTTTTACCTCAAGCTGCTGGTGGCCTTTCTGCCCGTGGTAGTGGTGGGGCTGCTGCTGAAAAAACACATCGACGCGCTGCTCGAATCCGTAGCGGTGGTGGCCTTCATGCTGCTGTTTGGTGGGGTGGTATTGATGTTCATCGACCGCTGGTTTCCGCAGGAGGACTCGAACGAAGGCGGACGACCGGTTACGAATCCGGGCTGGCGGCAGGCGTTTGTTATCGGTGTATTTCAGTGCCTGGCCGTGGTGCCGGGCGTGAGTCGTTCGGCGGCCACCATCATCGGCGGCCTTACCCAGAAGCTCACGCGTCGGGCAGCGGCCGAGTTTGCATTTTTTCTCGCCATGCCGACCATGGCGGGCGCCGCGGCCAAAGACATGTATGACTTCTATAAGGAGAGCCCCGTCGGACTCTCGATAGACGAAGTCAAGCTGTTGCTTTTCGGCAATGCGGTGGCTTTTGTGGTAGCGCTGCTGGCCATTCGTTTGTTTGTGGGCTTCGTCACCAAATATGGCTTTCAGGCTTTTGGTATCTACCGCATTCTCGTGGGCGGTATCTTGTTGATTATGTTGGCCCTGGGCATTAACCTGCAATTGGTATGAGCACGAAAACATTAGCTGATTTTGATTTTGAGACGGGCGAGGTCCTGATGCTCGACAAGCCGCTGACTTGGACTTCGTTCGACGTGGTGCGTAAGGTCAAGAACTCCCTGCGCATTAAAAAAATCGGCCACGCCGGCACCCTCGACCCCCTGGCTACCGGCCTGCTTATTCTCTGCACGGGTAAGAAAACCAAGGAAATCGACCTCATCCAAGCCCAGGAAAAGGAATACCAGGGCACGTTCCGCCTGGGCGAAACCACGCCCAGCTTCGACCTGGAAACGGCCGTGGACATGGCCCGTCCCTACGCCCACCTCACCGAAGCGGAAATCACGGCTGCCACTGGCCCCTTCGTCGGTACCATTCAGCAAACCCCGCCGCTTTTTTCGGCCGTGAAGATTGATGGCAAGCGCGCCTACGAAATTGCCCGCAACGGCCAGGAGGCCGAAATAAAGCCCAAAACCGTCGAAATCAAAGTGTTCGAGCTGACGCGCATTGAACTGCCGGAGATAGATTTCCGGGTGGTATGCTCTAAGGGCACCTACATCCGCAGCCTGGCGCGCGATTTGGGCGCAGCGCTGGGTTGCGGGGCACACCTCACCCGCCTGGTACGCACCCGCATCGGCGAATACCGGATAGCAGATGCGTTTACCCTCGAAGCCATTGAGGCCCTGCGCCCCCCCCGGCCCGAAGGCGAAGCGCGTCCGCGCACCGAGCGCCCCGGCATAACGCCCAACCGCGCCGGCCTGCAATACTATGCCGCGCTACAGGCAGATGCCCTGGCAGCCAAAGAGAACAAAGAGCGAAAAGCCAACGAGGAGTAAGCAGGTTCTATGCGGGCCTTCATTCCCTTCCCCTCCGGAGCAAGGCAAACCACCGCCGATTTTTTTAAGATTACTGAAAGGCTCTGGAAAGTCCCGTTCAACTGGTAGCTCGCCGCCCGCAAAGCCCGGCCCCTATCGGACTGCCACTACCGCGAAACCAGGGCTATTAAAGCCACTTGCCCCGCCCCCAACGCCCCACCCCATGCAGGGAAGGACGTTGGAGACGGGGCAAGTGGTAAAAACAGCAGCTACTTACTGGCTCTAACGCACTACCACACGGCGCACC
>JAYSZD010000364.1:0-1769 GCA_043738185.1 Hymenobacter sp.
GGGATTTCGGCCGCTTTGTTCATCACCGGGGACAATGGCGGGCGCTGGTGGTTTTGGGTAGGCGTAGGTATCGCGGCCTATGGGACTGTCTATTTTTTCGTGCACGACGTGCTGATTCACGGTCGTCTGCGCTTCTGGAAAAAGTCGGATAACACCTACCTGCGGGCGCTGAACATGGCCCACAAAACTCACCACAAAACCACCGGCCGCGACGGCTCGGCCGAGTTTGGCCTGCTGTGGGTTTCGCCCAAATACTTGGCGCTGGCCCGCCAACAAGCGCAGAAGCGAAAAACGCGAACCGGCGAATTAGCCAAGTAGATTTACGCAAAATATCAGCTCTGAACTTTTGCCTGATTCCTTTTTACATATTTTTCGTTTGCCACCTACATCCTAAATGGGCCAGTATTCCATCAGCGACTTAGAGCAGCTTTCGGGCATTAAGGCGCATACCATTCGGATGTGGGAGCAACGCTACGACCTGTTGCGGCCCGTGCGAACCGCTACCAACATTCGGTTGTATAGCGACGATGACCTGCGCCGCTTGCTCAACGTAACCACGCTTTGCGGACAGGGCCGCCGTATTTCTCAGGTGGCCCGCCTCAGCGACGACGAGCTGGCCAGCGCCGTACTTGCCAGCTGCGACGATGCCCACGACTACGCCCGGCAGGTAAATGCGCTCCTAGCTGCCATGCTGGGTATGGACGAGCCTGCTCTGTGCTACCTGTTCGACGAGGCCACCCGGCAGCTGGGTTTCGAAAACATGATGCTGCACGTAGCCTACCCGCTGTTGCAGCGTATAGGCCTGATGTGGCTGGCGGGAACGATGGACCTGGCGCAGGAGCACCTGCTATCGCACTTGCTGCGCCAGAAATTGCTGGCCGCCACTGATGCCTTGCCGCTGCTCAACGCGAAAGAGCAGCCCCGGTGGCTGCTGTTTTTGCCCGAGCACGAGTTGCACGAGCTGGCCTTGCTCTTTATGAACTATGCCCTGCGGGTGCGGGGCCAGCACACCCTATACCTGGGCCAGAACATGCCGGTTAAAGAATTGGGTACCGTGTGCGATACGTATCGGCCCGATGTGCTGGTGACGGTGCTTACCACCCAGCCCGAACGCACGCGGGTGGGCGAACTGGCCCAGACGCTGCATCAGCTGTGCCCCAACGGGCGGGTGGTGCTCTATGGCAGCCTGGCCCGGCAGGAAGGGCTGACTTTGCCCTCCAATTGCATCGTTCCGGTGTTGATGACCGATTTTTTGGCGGGAATCAGCAAAATTAATTTGGCCCCGGTAGCAGCCTGAACAGTCGGCAATTTTACAATCCATTCGCCGCTCGGGCCCGTAAATGTGTCGGTTGCTCGACAAAATCCGGCCGTTGGGCGAAGGGTAGGAGAAAGGAGTAGCCGTACATATTACTTTGGTGCGATAACAAGGGACATATATACCCGGCGGGACAAATTTCTTTTGTCAGTCACGGCTTAATCTCAATAAGTCTCGTATATTTGTTTAACAATCGGCCACGAAAAGCTAAACAGAATGACCTCGCTAGAATTCACCTCGCAAGTGCAGAAGATTTCGCTCACCCTCCGGCCCGCCGCCATGAATTTGACGCGAGACGCTGATGATGCCAAGGATTTGGTTCAGGAGACGCTTCTTAAGGCCCTTCTCAACAAAGACAAGTTTAAAGCCGGTACCAACCTGAAGGCGTGGTTGTATACCATCATGCGCAACACCTTCATCAACAACTATAACAAGATTACCAAGCGCAGCTCCA
>JAYSZD010000365.1:0-1767 GCA_043738185.1 Hymenobacter sp.
AAATTAAAAGCCCTGACTTCACCGTCAGGGCTTTTTTTGTTTCATGCGTAGCTAATGCCCTGAGCAAACGCTACCTTTGCACTCCCAATTCCGGGAAGATATCACCAGACGCACGAGCTGCGTCGCACCAAACCCATCGGTTTATGGCAGTTAAAATCCGCCTCGCCCGTCGTGGCCGCAAGAAGGCCGCAACTTACGACATTGTAGTAGCTGACGCCCGCGCCCCACGCGACGGCCGTTTCATTGAGAAACTTGGCACCTACAACCCCCAAACCAACCCTGCCACCATCAACTACGACGCCGACCGTGCGTTTTACTGGATGATGACCGGTGCTCAGCCCACCGACACCGTTCGGGCCATGCTCAGCTACCGCGGCGTACTCTACCGTCGTCACCTGCAATTGGGTGTTGACAAAGGCGCCATCACGCAAGAGGTAGCCGACGAGCGTTTCAGCGCTTGGAAAGACGAGAAAGACGCTAAAATTGAAGGCAAGCGTACTGGCTTGGTTGATGCCAAAGCAACTGCCAAGCAGGCTGCTTTCGACGCCGAAACCAAGGTTAAGGAAGCTCGTTCGGAGACCCAGCGTCAGAAAGCTGCTGCGCTGCTGGCTGCCAACACGCCCGCTCCCGCTGCCGAAGAAGCCGCTACCGAGGCTCCGGCCGAAGAAGCTGCTCCCGAAGCTGCCGAGTAGTTTTAAGGTTTCTAAACCGAAAGGGTTTGGGGGTTGTGAGCCGGACCGGCACGCAACCCCCAAACTTTTTTTCGTTACCCCCTTCCCTGCATATGACTCTCGACCAAACCTATCAGCTCGGCTACATCATCAAAACCCATGGCCTGCGCGGCCATGTGGTGGCTCACTTCGATGTTGACGACCCCAAAGCCTACATTAAGCTGAAAACGGTGCACCTCGCCCTGGCTGGTTCGCCCACCAAGCTGGTAGAGCACCAGGTAGAAAAAATACAGCCCCAGCCCGGCAATAAAATTCTGCTGAAGCTGCGCGGCATTGAGCGTATTGAGGAAGCCGAGCCCCTGCGCGGCGCACAACTGCACCTGCCCCTGACGCAGCTCCCCGAGCTGGCCGAAGACCAGTTTTACTTCCACGACGTCATCGGCTTCACCGTGGTTGACGAAAATCTGGGTACGCTGGGCACTGTGGAAAATTTCTACGAGCTGCCCCAGCAGGACATGTTGGCCATGCGCTACCAGGGCCAGGAAGTGCTGATTCCGGTGGTGGATGAGCTGGTGAGCCACGCCGACCAGGAGAAAAAGGAAATTTACGTCAACCTGCCCGACGGCCTGCTCGACATTTACCTCAAGCCCACCACCCGCCAGCAGGACGAGGCCGACGAAGAGTAAGTAGCGTGGACTCTGCGAGTCTGCACCTGAACGAGCCAAGTCCGGACTTGCAGAGTTCGTACCAAACGACCAAAACGCGGACTCGCAGAGTCCACGCTACATTCCTGCTATGCGCATCGACATCCTCACCTGCCTGCCCGAGTTGCTCGTCAGCCCTTTCGCCCATTCCATCGTGAAGCGGGCGCAGGAAAAAGGCCTGGCCGAAATTCACGTGCACGACCTGCGCCAGCACGCCATCAACAAGCACGGGCAGATTGACGACTACGTGTTTGGCGGTGGGGCCGGCATGGTGCTGCGCGTGGAGCCCATCGCGGCCTGGATGGACGAGCTGCAGGCCCAGCGAACATATGACGCCGTTATCTACCTCACGCCCGACGGCGAAACCCTACGCCAACCGCTGGCCAACCGGC
>JAYSZD010000366.1:0-4284 GCA_043738185.1 Hymenobacter sp.
TGTAGCGGGCTGCTTCCGGTAAGGGGCCCGGTTTTGCCCGGCGCGCGTAGTCCCTTCGCTATTGGAAAGGACTGGTCGGCTGCTCCACTCAACTCTCCAGCACTTTGTTTAACAGCCCTTTTCTTACCGAAACCGGAGCCATCGCGCAGTTTGCCGGGCGGTTCTTCCGCGAGGGGTTCCGGCCGCGCTACGAGGTGCGCGAGCTGCTCTACCAGTGCTACGTTGTAGGCTACCAGTCCTTGCCGATGGTGGGCATCACGGGCTTCATCATGGGCATGGTGCTCACGCTGCAAAGCCGACCCACCATGGCCCAGTTCGGGGCCGAGTCGTGGATTCCGACGATGGTGGGCCTGACCATTATCCGGGAAATGGGCCCGATTATCACGGCCCTGATTTTCGCGGGCAAAATCGGCTCCAGCATCGGGGCCGAACTGGGCTCGATGCGCGTGACGGAGCAGATTGACGCTATGGAAGTGTCGGGCACCAACCCCTTCAAGTACCTGGTGGTCACACGAGTGCTGGCCACCACACTCATGCTGCCGCTGCTCACGGTACTGGCCGACGCTATCGGGCTCTACGCCTCCTATGTGGGCATCAACACCAAGGGCGTGACCACGCTGGCGCTCTTCACCAACAACATTCTCAGCGGCCTGACCTTCGCCGATGTGCTGCCGGCCTTCTTGAAGACATTCTTCTTCGGCTTTGCCGTGGGCCTTATCGGCTGCTACAAAGGCTACTACGCCAGTAAAGGCACGGCCGGCGTAGGGGCGGCGGCCAACTCGGCCGTGGTGGTGTCGTCGCTGCTCATCTTCATCCTCGACTTGCTGGCCGTGCAGATTACCGGCCTGCTGGGCTTCAACTAACGCGCCTTATGCCACCCGAAATCCTTCCCCGGCCCACTGCCTCCCTGGCTCCTGCCAGCCCCGCCGAGGTGGTGCTCACCCTTGAACACCTCAGCAAGTCGTTCGGCGACAACCACGTGTTGCAGGACTTCTCGCTGGACCTGCACCGGGGCGAGAACGTGGTGGTGCTGGGCAAATCGGGCTCGGGCAAGTCGGTGCTGGTCAAGTGCATTATCGGGCTGCTGCGGCCCGATGCCGGGCGCATCACAGTGCTGGGGCAGGACATCAGCACGCTCGACCACGAGGCCATGGACCAGCTGCGGGCCAAGCTGGGCTTTTTGTTTCAGAGCAACGCCCTCTACGACTCGATGACGGTGCGCGAGAATCTGCTCTTTCCGCTGCGCCGGCAGTGGCTGGCCCACCGCCGGGGCGAGGAAACCGACCTGGTGCAGCAGGCACTGGAAGACGTGGGCCTGGCGGACACGGCCGAGAAGATGCCGGCCGAGCTCTCGGGCGGGCAGCGCAAGCGCATTGCCCTGGCCCGCACGCTCATCCTGCGGCCCGAAATCATTCTCTACGACGAGCCCACCACCGGCCTAGACCCCATCACGGCCCGCGAAATCAGCGGCCTCATCCGGGAGGTGCAGCAGAAATACCAGACCGCGGCCTTCATCATCTCCCACGACATGCACAGCGTGCGCCTCGTGGCCGACCGGGTAGCACTGCTCGCCGACGGCCGGTGCTACGCCCAGGGCACCTACCAGCAGCTAACCCAGCACCAGGACCCACGGGTCAACGAATTCTTTACCTAGCTACCGGTGAGGCCGTGCCCGGCCCATGACGCTCTAATTCTCTCCATACGCTGCCTGTTCCCCGCTTCTCATCCCTCCCTCGCCATGCCCAGTAACTCCACCAGCTCCACCGGCAATCAAGTACGTCTCGGCCTGTTCGTGGTGGCCGGGGTGGGCTGTCTGCTTGTCGTGCTGTACCTGCTGGGCCGCCAGCAAAACCTGTTTCAGCGCAGCCTGCCGGTGCAGGCCGATTTCCGCAACGTGGCCGGCCTGCTGACCGGCAACAACGTGCGGCTGGGGGGCATTACGGTGGGCACAGTGAAGGATATCACCATTCTCAACGACACCACGGTACGCGTGCAGATGAACCTGAACAAGGACGTGCAGCGCTTCGTGCGCCGCAACGCGGTGGCCAGCATCGGCACCGATGGACTGGTGGGCAACACCATTGTCAACCTCACGGCCGGCCCCGGCCCCGCGCCGGCCGTGCAGGCCGGCGACGTGCTGCCCACCCACGAACAGACCAGCCTCGACGCCATGCTGGCGACGCTGGACATCTCCAACAAAAACCTGGTCGGCATCACCACCGGCCTGCGCGCCGTCACGGACAAGCTCAACGACAGCAAAGCCCTCTGGCAGCTGCTCAGCAACGAGCAGCTGCCGGCCGACGTGAGCCGGAGTATGCGCAACGCCGCTGCCGCCTCGGAACAGCTCAATGGGGCTGCCGCCGATGTGCGCCAGCTTACCCGCGGCGTGCGCCAGGGCCGGGGGCCGCTAGGCTATTTGCTCACTGATAAGGCGTTTGCCGGCCAACTCGGTCACGCCGCCCGGCAGCTGGCCGGCACCTCCGATACCCTGGCTGCCACCCTCAACGGCCTGCAGCGCCAAATGCAAACCGGCGGCGGCCCGGTGCAGACGCTGCTTTCCGATACTACCGCCGCCCGGCAGCTGCGCCAGACCGTGGGCAGCGTGGCCCAAAGCACCGCCAAGCTCAACCAGAGCATGACCGCCCTGCAACACAACTTCCTGCTGCGCGGCTACTTCCGCCGCCAGGCCAAGCGCCAGGCCCGCGCTACGGCCGACTCGCTGGAACGGTTGGGCCGGGCACGCTAGCCGACTCAGTGTGGGCGGCACACCAGTCCGCTCCGCACGAGTTGTAAGCCCTTGCCGACTACTCACCCCGCCTTTTTCTTTCTGCATGCAACCGTACCACCTTATTTACCAGAGCCAATGGATGGTGCCGATGGACGCGGCCGCCCTCGACGCCCTGCTCCACCAGTGCCGCACCTATAATCGGCAGCACGACATCACCGGCGTGCTGCTGCACACGCCCGAAGGCCGTTTCCTACAAGTATTGGAAGGCCCCCGGGCCGCCGTCCGGCACCTGTACTACCACGCCATCCTCTCGGACCCGCGCCATCACCACTGCCGCGTGCTGGGCGAAGGGTCGTGGCCAGTGCGCAGCTTCGCCGCCTGGACCATGGGCTTTCGCCACGCGCTGGACAACGACCTGCGCACCTTACTTGGTGAGGCCGCCCCCAACGACCTCGGTCTGGTGCCCCGCCCCTATCCCCGCCCCCAACTGCTGGGCCTGGTGCTTGATTTCGTGGAAAATGACCGCATTCCTACCTGGCAAGAGCAGTGACTGGTAGTCAGGGCCTAGTTAGCAGGCTGATAAAGATTGGTGCGTACAAGCGGCGACAGAGCCATCAGCAGGGTATTATGAGTGATAAAATCACGGGCAAACAAGCAGGGGACGGCACTGAATAACTTGTTGAAAATCCTGCTAATCCATGACTTTGCTCATGCGGTGGGCGGCGGGCCACCCGTAATCTTGCCTCAGCCTTCCGCTGGTGCCGTTGCCGCCCGGCCACGGGCCCGCGTGGGGGCAACGGCTGTTCGCCGATTCACTTTTTCCAGTTTCCCCAAACCCTTGTCTTATGAGCCACAACCACGTAATGTCCGCCCTCTACGATACCCATGCGCAAGCCGAGAAGGCCGTGCAGGAGCTGCAAGCCAACGGCTACGATATGAAGCAACTCTCTATCGTGGGCCAGGAATACCACACCGAAGAAAAGGTACTGGGTTACTACAACATGGGCGACCGGATGCTAAAATGGGGCGGCAACGGGGCCTTCTGGGGTAGCATGTGGGGCATGCTGATGGGCTCGGCCTTCATCCTCATTCCAGGCGGGGCCCCGCTGTTGCTGGCCGGGCCACTGGTGGGCATGCTGGTGGGTGCCCTGGAAGGGGCCATAGTGGTGGGCGGCGTCAGCGCCCTGGGCGCGGCCCTGGCCAGCATCGGCATCCCCGAAAACAGCGTGCTCGACTACGAGACGGAAATCAAGGCCGGCAAATTCCTGCTCATTGCCCACGGCACGAACACCGAGGTAGTGCGGGCCCGCGAAATCCTGGGCGTGGGCGAGTTAGCCGCGGCATAGCACTGGCCAGCCGCTTTGGGTTCGTTCGCTTCCAGCGCTTCACGGCGGAAAAAAATGCCGAACCACGCTTCACCGGGCTTGACGAACATCATTCGTTGGCCTGCGGAAAGTCAAAGCGGCGCGGCAGGCGCGGCCGCAACCTTTGCCAAATCCCAAACGCCCCGCGCCAACGTTGGCCGTGGCGGCAGTATCCACTTTTTTAGTCCGCTT
>JAYSZD010000367.1:0-1763 GCA_043738185.1 Hymenobacter sp.
TATTTGCAATTCATAAATCATAATTTATAATTTATAATTTTCTGAAAGAAGAATGATTTCTCCCCTCGCCTCTATTCACCCTTCGGCTCGGCTCGCGCCGGGCGTCACCGTCGAACCCTTCACGACCATTGCGGCCGATGTGGAGATTGGGGAGGGCACGTGGATAGGGCCAAATGTGACGATAATGAATGGCGCGCGCATTGGTGCGCACTGCCAGGTTTTTCCGGGCGCGGTGGTGAGCGCAGTGCCCCAGGATTTGAAATTTGCCGGGGAGCACACGACGGTCGAAATCGGGGACTACACCGTGCTGCGCGAGTGCGTAACCGTGAACCGCGGCACCGTAGACCGGGGCCGCACCGTGGTGGGTACCCACTGCCTGCTGCAAGCCTACGTGCACGTAGCTCACGATTGCATCATTGGCGACTATTGCGTGATTTCGAACTCAGTGCAGATTGCCGGGCACGTTACGGTGGGCGACTGGGCCATTTTGGGCGGCACGTCGGCCATTCACCAGTTTGTGAGCATTGGGGCGCACGCCTTTGTGGGCGGCGGCTCGCTGGTGCGCAAGGACATTCCCCCGTTTATTAAAGCGGCCCGCGAACCCCTTACCTACGCCGGCGTGAACTCGGTGGGGCTGCGTCGCCGCGGCTACAGCGAGCAGCAGGTCACGGACCTGCACAACCTCTACCGCCTGCTTTTCCTGGGTGGCATGAACACGCAGGATGCCATTACCCGCATTGAGGCCGAAATCACCCCTTCGCCGGAGCGGGAGCTTGCGCTGGATTTTGTGCGGGCGGCTTCGCGGGGCATCATCAAAGGTCCCAAGCGCGACAAGTACGACGAAACCCAGCTGGACTAGCCGCCGCGCCTCTGCGCCCCAGAATTATTAATTACGAATTATCAATTATTAATTGCTGATTACTGCCACCGGCTTGGGCAAGCGCTTTCAGCGCGACTGGATTTACCGGGGTCTCACGCGCACCTTTGCGCCGGGCAGTGCCACCGCCGTGCTCGGGCCCAACGGCGCCGGCAAAAGCACGCTCCTCAACACCATTTCCGGCCAGCTGCTGCCCACCGAAGGCGAGCTTTCCTACCAGCTTAGTGGCCGCACGGTAGCCGTGGAGGACCTGCCGCAGCACCTGGCCTACGCGGCCCCGTACCTGGAATTGCTGGAAGAATTAACGCTGCTGGAGCTTCTGCGTTTCCACAGCCAGTTCAAGCCTTTCCGGCCGGACATGACGCTGGACAAGCTGATTGATTTGATGTACCTCGAAAAGGCGCGCCATCGGCTGGTGCGCGAGTTCTCGTCGGGCATGAAACAACGCTTAAAGCTGGCGCTGGCGCTGTACGCTGACGCCCCGTTGCTGCTGCTCGATGAGCCCACCACCAACCTGGATGAAACGGGCGTGGCCTGGTACCAAGAGCACGTACAGGCCACCCGCGCCGGCCGGACGTTACTCTTGAGCTCCAACGTACCAGCAGAGTACGCGTTTTGCGATGAACAGCTATTGGTTACCAACTATCAGCCGGCCTCCTAATAATTACCGGTTAATTCAGCGGTTCGGCTGCCTGGGCTGGTGGCATTAGAGCGGTTTCACGCTTCGTGTACAGAATTAAATGCATCAAGCCTGATTTTAACTTTTAACTGACCTTATACAGGCATTTGCTGGCGCGCGTCTCTGACGCGCTGCCCGTTGGGTTCGAGCCTGTGGCTCGGGGTCGAACAACTGGCGACCGGCTTCGCGAACGGACCCCTTGCCCGA
>JAYSZD010000368.1:0-4281 GCA_043738185.1 Hymenobacter sp.
CTAATGCAAAAGGTGCAGGGAGTAACCAAGCAAATAGAGACCACTCAAAACAAGAAAATCGAGACCTACACCCTCACCCAACTGCTATTGGATACCAACACGAATGAGGAGCTGGCATTCAACAAATCCCTTTACATCGACCTTCTCAACCGGGCGGGCAAAACCGACAATTTCGCGGGCGCTTTCCTGGTATCGGAATGGTACCGCCGCAACCTCTACATGTACTCGCTGGTGCAGAAAAACATGACCGCGCAGGACAGCAAAGCCCTGATACTGGTGGGTTCGGGCCACGCGGCCATGATAAAAGAGTTTATCGAGGCGGACCAGCAGTTCCGGCTCAAGTCGCTGAAGGAGGTGCTGAAGTAGGCCGAATCTCAGCCCTGGCCTTTGGCTCGGCCCGCCACACGGCGCAACCAACAACGTTAGCGGCACCAGCTTTCCGGCGGCCATGCCGTCTCGGCTGCTTTGCTCGGCGCACCACAAGCTATAGTCACTTCAATCTATTGTTTTGCGCTATGCACGGCGCCACGGCGCACGTAGAGCGCCTATCACGCCAGGCTGCGCCCGCCGCCCGCGGGGCGGGTCTTGCCTACTTTATAGTACCTTCCGCTCATGCGAAACGTACTTCTGCGGGCCGGCCTGCTGCTCGCCGGCCTGCTGCTCGGCTCTGCTCCTGCCCTGCTTGCCCAGCTACCGGCTTCCAGCCTGGTGCCCACTACCCTCACCGGCCCTCAGGTGGTGCAGCGTAGCATAGCCTTCCACGACCCCCAGGGCCACTGGCCAGCCCTATGCCAGCGCCTGCACTTTACCTCTACCAACGCGGCCGGCAAGGAAAGCCGCTTCGAAGTGGAGCTCGATAACCCCGGCGGCTATTTCTCCTACATTAGCCATCCGGAGGGCCACGAAGTAATAAAGGCCGTGGTGAACGGGCAGGAAGTGCTGCTGCTAGATGGCCGCGCCGACCTGACGGAGGCCGAGCGCAAGCAGTACCGCCTCGCCCCCGGCGCCGGGCACACCATGCGCAACTACTACACCTACCTCTACGGGTTGCCCATGAAGCTCCAGGACCCCGGCACCCAGATTCTGCCCGACGCCGCGCCCAAAGACTTGCTGGGCCAGACCTACACCACGGCCCGCGTAAACTACGAACCCACCGTAGGCCAGGATTCCTGGACTTTCTACTTCAACCCCCGCACGTTCGCGCTTCAGGCCTACCAGTTCTACCACAACCACACCCCCAGCGAAGGCGAGTACATTGTGCTCCAGGATGAGATTCTGGTAGAGGGGGTTCGCATTCCCAAGCAGCGCAAGTGGTACCTCAATAAAGACCATCGCTTCCTGGCTACCGACCTGCTGCTGCGGGCCGAGCCCCTCACCACGCGCCGCCTGTAGCGCCCGGCATACGAAGCCCCACCTGCTGCTAAAATGCCTGGGAAGCATGCTGTGGATGCTGAGCGGCACTTCCTGATTGACCTCAACCTCTCTAACCGCTTTTGTAGCTAGCCTACTCTAGCCGCCTTTATCATGCGAAACGCACTTGTATTTTTCTGGCTGTTTGCTATCCTTTGCGGCCCTACCGGCTACGGCCAGCACACGCCCCACAAGCCCGCGCCGGGCTACCCGACGGCCCCGGCCGCGCAACCGGCACCCCAAAACGAACTATACCGAACAGTGGCCCGGCTCGACACGGAACTATTTGCCGCCTTCAATGCCCACGACGTGACCAAACTCATGGCCTACTTCGCCGAAAACGTTGAGTTTTACCACGACAAAGGCGGCCTGGCCAACTTCACCCAAACCAAGGAAGGCTTCGCGCGCATGTTCGCCCAAAGCCCCGACATCACCCGCACGCTGGTGCCCGGCACCCTGGAAGTATACCCGGTGAAAGGCTACGGGGCCATGCACATCGCCACACAGCGGTTTTGCCACCTGGAAAACGGCCGCGAGGACTGCGGTAACTCCAAGTTCGTGATGGTGTGGCAGCAGTTGGCCGGCACCTGGAAAATCACCCGCGTCGTGAGCTACGACCACTGATTGAAGGTTTGTGGTTAGGTCCCAAGGTTTGTGGTTGGGAACGAAGGTTTGTTGTCCGGACAAAAGGTTTGTGGTCCGGAAACGGTTGGCGAGGCTCCGGAAGCGGTTGGCGAGCATCCGGAAGCGGTCGGCGAGCATTCGGAAACGGTTGGTGAGGGTCCGGAAACGGTTGGCGAGGGTCCGGAAACGGTTGGCGAGGCTCCGGAAGCGGTTGGCGAGCATCCGGAAGCGGTTGGCGGGCATCCGAAAGCCGCTGGCGGTGCTGGGGAAGCGGTGGGCGGCTGTTTGATTTGCTTTTTGGTCATGCTGAACTTGTCGAAGCATCTCTACCGCTTCGCCTGACGCCAGCACCTCACCCCCGGCCCCTCTCCAAAGGAGAGGGGAGCCTGACGTTCTGGTTCTGACCTGCAACGAAAAAGCGGTTGAAGCTCCCGTAGCTTCAGCCGCTTCTGTTTTCTACCGCCGCAGAGCGGCAGCAATTACCTGTGAATGGTGCGGTTCTCGGTGGCGGTAGGCTCCCACTCGCCGATGACGATGCCGGTGCGCTTGATTTCCTGCACGAAAGGGTTCCAGTCGGTGAACTGCTCGGGCGAGAAGGTGTGGGGCTCGATATCGACGTGCTTGACTAGCGAGCGGGCGAATAGTCGAACGTCTTCAGCGCGAAAACCGGTAAATGAATCTGCTACCAATGCTACATCAATATCAGACCATTGGCGCTGCTCGTTGCGGGCAAAGGAACCAAACAGAATAACCTGACGCAAATCAATGCCTAGTTGGCGCAATTCTTCCGCAAATTGTTTTGCTTCAGCTAAGGCAGCTTGCTGAGTAACCATGCTCGTAGTTGTTCGGTGCGGTTTAATAGTGAGCGGGTAAAAGTCTGCGTTGCTCGCTGGGAAGCGATGCGCTGATAATCCTGATAACGACCTTCCATTTGAAAAGTATTCAATTCAGAGGCGGTCAACTCCTGGGCAGGTGTAGGTTGTAGAGTAGTTGCCGACCACAGCTTCAGGACATTATGAGTACGAGGCGGATAGTCATCCACATTGTCTTGCACCCAATGTGCTTTGCTGAGCTTTTCAATTACCAGATGCGCAAAAAACAAGCATTCGAGGTGTTGCCCGGTCTGAAACAAGCCCTGCGCAGCCTCCCAGTTAGACTCAGCAGTTTCTTTCCAATACAGAATATGGTCGCGCTTGGTCATGAAGCAAGGTAACAAAAAAGGCCGAAGCTGCGAGAGCTTCGGCCTTTTCAATGGCAACAGAGGCCCAATTACATATGAATGGCCCGGTTCTCGGTAGCGGCCAGACAGGCTTCTTTCATGGCCTCGGCGTAGGTGGGGTGCGAGTGGCTCATGCGGGCCACGTCCTCGGCGGAGGCGCGGAACTCCATGGCCGTCACGGCTTCGGCGATGAGGTCGGCGATGCGCGGGCCAATCATGTGCACGCCCAGGATTTCGTCGGTGGTTTTGTCGGCCAGCACTTTCACGAAGCCGTCGGTATCGCCGCTGGCGCGGGCCCGGCCGCTGGCTTTGAATGGGAACGAACCTACTTTGTAGGCCTTGCCCTGCTCCTTGAGCTGCTCCTCGGTGTAGCCCACACCGGCCACTTCGGGCCAGGTGTACACCACGCCGGGGATGAGCAGGTAGTTGATGTGCGGCTTCTGGCCCACGATGGTTTCGGCCACAAACACACCTTCTTCTTCGGCCTTGTGGGCCAGCATGGCGCCGCGCACCACGTCGCCGATGGCGTAGATGCCGGGCACGTTGGTTTGCAGGTGAGCATCGACCTTAATGCGGCCGCGCTCTTCCATTTCGATGCCGGCGGCTTCGAGGTTGAGGCCGGCGGTGTAGGGCACGCGGCCCACGGCCACGAGGCAGTAGTCGCCCTCAAATTTCACCTCCTCCCCTTTCGGGTTGGTGGCGGTCACGGTCACGCTGTCGCCGGCGCGGGTAGCGCCGGTCACTTTGTGGCTCATGAAAAACTCGATGCCGATTTTGCCCAGCACGCGCTTCAGCTCCTTGCCCAGGCCGCGGTCCATGGTCGGAATGAGCGAATCCATGAACTCGATTACGGATACTTTGGCGCCGAGGCGGGCGTAGATGGAGGCCATTTCGAGCCCAATCACGCCGCCGCCAATCACGACCATGTGGCGGGGCACTTCGCGGATGTTCAGGGCCTCGGTGCTGGTGATGATGCGCTCCTTGTCCTGGGCGATGAACGGCAGCACCGTGGGCTTGGAGCCGGTGGC
>JAYSZD010000369.1:0-1763 GCA_043738185.1 Hymenobacter sp.
AGCTCTACCGCGCAAGTAATTCATTTACTATTGCGGTAGAGCTGCTTCGGCTGCGCTCAGCATGACGTTCCTGTTGAATCGTTTACCAGAAAAAGCTACTTCAGCCGCACCAGTGTGGCACCGAAACCGAACTTCTCCTTGCGGGCGTCCTCGAAGAACTTAATGTCCTTGTTGCGGCTCAGCTGGCGGTGGATTTCCTTGCGTAGCACCCCGTTGCCCATGCCGTGAATGAACACGATTTCGTGCATGTTGGTAGCCAGTGCCCGCACCAGCGCGTCTTCAAACGCATCGAGCTGAATGCGCAAAATGGCCGTGTTGCTCATTTCCTCCTCGTTATCGGGGCGCAAGGCCTCCAGGTGCAGGTCGAACTCGTGGGGTGGGGCCACTACGGGCGCCGTGGGCGCGGGCTTGGCCGCCGCTACCACGGCCGCCGGCTTGGCCGGCGCGTCGCCGCTGAGCTGGGCTTTCAGGGCCGCGATATCGACGCCGGCTGGTTTGGCGGGCTCCGGGGCGGGCGCGGGGGCTTCCTGCACCAGCTGCTCGGGCGCGATAGCTGCCGCGGCGCGCTCATCGAGCTGAAACAGGTAGGCGTCTTTGCCGATGACGGGCGCGGGGCGGCTGCTCGAATAGAACGTGCTGGCTTTGAACGCCTGTCGCTTGGTGAGCAGCTCGTAGGCGGCGTCGCCGTTGAGGCGGGTGGGCAGGAGCTGGAAAATAACGGCTGGCCACGCCTCAAAATCCTTCATGTGCAGGAAGGAGAGAGGCTTGGTGCTGGATTTGGGGGCCAGCTTGTCGGCTGCCAGGGCGCGGTAGGGACGGGCGCTGGTTTCCTCTCCGTAGGTGAAGAGCACGTCGGCCTCGGTGTTGTTGATGAGCGTGACGCCCAGCAGCTCTGGCGACTGGTGCACCAGCGCCAAAAACAGCCCTTTGGCAGCGGCCGCCTGCTTGGGCGCCGCGGCAGCCGGGCCACCTATTTTGGCTACGCCGGCGCCGCTGGACGCCACCGCGGCCAGCGCTTCCTGCAACGAAGGCTGCGTGGCTTTAGCCGCGACGGGTGCTGATGGGCGCTTGCTGCGGTCTTTTTTGCTGGCGTTGGCGGCCTTGCCCGGCACCTGGCCCGCGCTGTACTCAATGGCCGTGCGGTCGAAGTTCTTGCCTTCCTCCTGGGCCACCACCACCACTTCGCGGCGTAGCACGGGAATGGTAAAATCATTGTCGATGGCTACTTCCACCAGCTCGCTGTCGAGCAGGCGCGTAACGATGCCTTCTTCGGTGCCGGTCAGCAGCCGGACTCTATCTCCTACATTCATAAACCACAGATTTTTCGAATTGAAACGGATTTCACGGATTTTGTGGACGATTATCGGCCCGCCGGAGGTGTCCCGTTTTGCTCACTTTTAGCCCTTCCGAAAGGAGGGATTTGCAAAAGTACGTTTTTGAGGGGGCGACAGATGCTTTGTGGCCATCTGAAGCCTGCGCCCCGACTCCTGATTGCTCCGGAAATTCAACCAAGCCACCCATCAGATAGTTGTTCGCAACCAAAAAAGGCACATACAAAACCTGTGAAATCCGCTAAAATTCAATTCGTGGTCACAGGTAGAGGCTGTGGAAGCGGAAGCCGTTGCGGCCGTTGTACTCCAACGCCGGGGCCGGCAGGTGGAAAATGCTGAGCGTGTAGAATACTTTTTTCAGCAGCGGGCTGCGGGTGGGAATGCGGCGCAAATCCACATCGAGCGACAAATAATACTGGCGGTAGGGGCGGA
>JAYSZD010000370.1:0-11575 GCA_043738185.1 Hymenobacter sp.
GAACCCGCGCATCAACTCCCGCCTCGCCTGCCAGTGCGTGGTAGAAGCCGACATGCAGCTGGTGGTTACCGTGCCGCCCCAGCACTTCCTGGGACACTAGTTTCATAATTATGAGTTTTGAATTATGAGTTATGAGTTGCTGGAAGCGTGCAATTTGCCGCTTACTCCAGTTATGCTCCAAACCTCATTCTCCGTTTTTCAACTCATAACTCATAATTCACAATTCACAAGAATGAATCACTTTGAGCCGCCCATGCACTGGGCCGACCACGAGGATATTGCCATGGCACTCTACGAGAAGTTTGGCAGCGAATTTAACGAAGCCAAAATCTACCGCATCCGCTTCACCGATTTAATTGACTGGGTGCTGAGCCTCAATAATTTCGATGGCACCCGCGAGCAGGCCACCGAAGGCCACCTGGAGCAAATCCAGGCGAAGTGGGTATACGAGTGGCGCGACAACAAATAACCGGCGGCCTTTACCGGACTTATGGGAGCGGGCAGCCAACCCGCCGCTGAGTTCCCGCGTAAGCTGCAACTGAATTGGACTACCAACCATTTTAGGCATTCCTGCAGCCTTTACCCGGGCAGTTTCCCATCTTTCCACATTTGTTTTTTTGCATGAAAACCGGCATCATTAAATTTTTCAACGAAGACAAAGGCTATGGCTTCGTGACCGACAACGAGACGAAAGAAGACTTTTTCGTGCATGTAACCGGCCTGAACGGGGCTACGGTGCAGCAAAACGACCAGGTGGAATTCGAAACGCAGGAAGGCCGCAAAGGAATTAACGCTGTGAACGTGCGCAAAATCTGAGGCTATCCCAACTTGGGGCAACCCACCAAAAGCTTCTCCCATCCGGGAGGAGCTTTTTTGTTGCCGGTCTGCCGTGCGCCGCCGCCATTGGCCCGCTCTTTAAGCCGACCTTTGCGCTTCGCCGCCGCTTCATGTCTTCCCTCCCGCCCCAGACCTCCATGCCATTGCCCCTGCCCCCGGCGGGAGGACTGGGTACGGCCCTGCCCACGCTGGTGCGCTGGCCCAATCTGCTCATCATGTTGCTGTGCCTGGCCCTGGTGCGGGCCAGCCTGCTACTGCCCGAACTGCCGGTACAGGAAGCCTTGCTCCGGCCCCGCTTTGGGCTGCTGGTGGTGGCGGCGCTGTTGGTAGCGGCGGCCGGCTACATTATCAACGACTACTACGATGTGAAGATTGACGCCATCAACCGGCCCGACCGGCTGGTGATTGGGCGGGTGGTGCGGCGGCGCAAAGCCATGCTGGCCCACCTGCTGCTGAGCACGGTGGGAGTGTTGCTGGCGGGGTGGCTGCACCCGGTGCTGGGGGCCGTCACGCTGGGCACGGCCCTACTGCTGTGGGGCTACTCGGCCCGGTTCAAGCGGGTGGCGCTGGTGGGCAATGTGAGCATTGCCACGCTCACGGCGGCGCTGGTGCTGCTACCGGAGCTGCAGTTGCAGCTGGAGCGCAACGACAGCAACAGCGTGGTGTGGCCCTACGCGCTGGCAGCTTTCTTGCTCACGGTGGTGCGCGAAATTGTGAAAGACGTGGAGGACATGCGCGGCGACGCCCAGCACGGCTGCCGCACGCTGCCCCTTGTGTTGGGTGTAGCGCGTACCAAGTGGGTGGCCGGCTTTTTCCTGGCCTGCCTGGCTCTGCTAACCTTGGGCGCCACGGGTCGGTTGTTTGCAAGCGGGCACTGGCCGCTGGGCACGTGGCTGGTGTTGCTGGTGCTGCTGCCCATGGCCCAACTCACGCGCCTGCTACTGCGCGCCGACCGCCGCCACCACTTCAAATACCTCAGCGCCTGGTGCAAAGGCATTATGCTGGCCGGGGTGCTGAGCATGGCGCTGGCGGGCAGCGTTAATTAGTGGTTAGTGGTTATCGATTAGAGAAGAAGGAAACATCACCAGACAATTGACCACTCACCGTTAATCATTAACCGCTACTTCGTGAAATACCGTCACCTCTTCTTCGACCTCGACCACACGCTGTGGGACTTCGAAAAAAACGCCAACGAAACCTTGCGCACGCTCTATGACCGGCACGCTTTTGCGCAGTTCGGGACCTTCACGGTAGAACAATTCATTAGCGTGTACAGCGACATCAACCACGCGCTGTGGCGCCTGTACCAGAGTAATAAAATCACGCAAAAGCAACTCCGCGAAGTTCGTTTCGCGCGCACGCTCACCAAGTTGGGAGTGTCTGAAGCCAATATCCCCCCTACTATTTCAGATGAATTCACGGACATTCTGCCGCTGAAGTCGGCCGTGTTCCCGTTCACCCACGAGGTGCTGGACTACCTGAAGCCCAACTACTGCCTTCACCTCATCACCAACGGCTTCAACGACATCCAAGCCCGCAAGCTGGCGTCTTCCAACCTGACGCACTACTTTGAGGAAGTGATTACCTCCGAGCACAGCGGCCACCTCAAGCCCGACCCGCGCATGTTTGCCCACGCCCTGGAGCGCACCGGCGCCACCAAAGCCGAAAGCCTCATGATTGGCGACAACCTGGAGTGTGACGTGCTGGGCGCTTGCAACGCCGGCATCGACCAGGTGTATTTTAACCCCGACAAGCGCCGGCACTTCAACACGATAACCCACGAAATAAGCTGCCTGAGCGAGCTGAAAGGCATTTTATAAGGCCAGTATACTCCAGCAGCAAAGCTGCCAGCCAACATTACCGCCCCGGACCAATTCAAGGTCTGCGGGCGTTTTTTTTGTTCGGGTCAGACATAATTTTTCGTTGAACCCCGAAATATGGACGTTGAAAACAGGTATTTCTACGCTAAAAAAGCTCCGGCCTAGGGTCCTAGTTTTGCCGTTCTACTTAATCTATTCAGCAACACCCCTATACCGGTGGAGTACCGGAGCCTACGTTGACTTATGAAAACGCTGGCCACCGGCCATTCTCCTAACCCCGCCGCTCAGAGGCTTTTGCTTTCTGCTTTTAACGCTTCGTTACCACTTGGCTGACCGGCCCGACAGCATTGGCCCGACAGCTATCCGCCGCTTGTTGCTTTACCCGCTCCTGCCATGGCAGGGGCGTTTTTTCACCTTTTACCCATTCCCTTTATGGACCCTATTCTTGGCGAAATCCGGCTGTTGCCTTACAGTTTCGCACCCCGCAACTGGGCCCTGTGCCAAGGTCAGCTGATGGCCATCGCGCAGAATACGGCTCTGTTCTCGCTGCTCGGCACCTATTATGGCGGCGACGGCCGCACCACGTTTGCCCTGCCCGACCTGCGCGGCCGGGCCGTGGTGAGCCCCGGCCAGGGAGCCGGCCTGAGTAGCTACGCGCTGGGCGAAATCACCGGCACCCCCAACGAAACGCTCGTTAGCGCGCAGATGCCGATGCACACGCACAACCTGACCGGCACGGTAAAGGTGAGCAGCGCCAACGGCGGGGCTACCTCGCCCGCCGCCGGGGTGTGGGCGATGAGCCCCGGCAAGGAAGAGTACGCCGAGGCTCAAGGAACCAGCTCCCTGGCCGCTGACCTCATTACCGGCATCAGCACCGCGACGGGCGACGGCCAGCCGCATGAAAATATGATGCCCTATCTGGCCCTCAATTATTGCATCGCCACGGTAGGCATTTACCCGGCACGCCCTTAATCGGACGGTTGTTTCATTTCACCTTTTAGCGGTTAACTATTATGGAACCTACCATGGGCGAGATTCGCCTCGTCGGATTCACCTTCGCCCCAGTCAACTGGGGGCTGTGTAACGGGCAGCTGTTGGCGATTGCAGAATATGAAGCCCTGTACACTCTGCTGGGTACTACCTACGGGGGCGACGGCCAAACCACGTTTGCCTTGCCCGATATGCGGGGGCGGGTAGTACCGGGCACCGGCCAGGGGCCAGGATTGTCGAACTACGTGCCTGGCCAGCTGGGTGGCACCGAAAACGTGACGCTGATTACCAACAATCTGCCGGCCCATACGCACGCCATTGCGAGCGCCGTGGTGGCGGCCACTACCCTGGGCACGGGCCAGAATCCGCCGGCCGCCAATTCGTATCCGGGCGTGGCCAGCGGCGTGCTGTATGGCCCGGCCACTGGCACCGATACCCTAGGGCCGGGGTCCGTTTCGGGCAATGCCCTGCCCACGGGGGGTAGCCAGCCCCACGCCAACCTGCAGCCCTTGCTGGCCCTCAATTACATCATGGCCCTGCAAGGGATATACCCCAGACAGCCCTAGCCAAGCAGCCGTGGCCACTTCCCTTCACCTCTTCACCTTTTGACCTTTTGTATCATGGATGAATGTTTCTTAGGCCAGATTCAGGCGGTTGGCGTTGGCTTTGCCCCTAAAGGCTGGGCGCTATGCCAGGGCCAGCTGATGGCCATTGCTCAAAATCAGGCGCTGTTTGCCTTGGTGGGCACCACCTTCGGCGGCAATGGGGTCACCACCTTCGCCCTGCCCGACCTGCGGGCGCGGGTGCCCATCGGCACGGGTCAGGGACCAGGGCTGTCGAACCAACCCCAGGGCAGTGCCGGGGGCGCGGAGCAAGCGCCCCTCACAGTGGCCCAGCTACCGCCGCACACCCATGCCCTGCAAGCAACCATGAAGGTGAACCTCACGCCTGGTGAGGCAGGCTCCCCCGTACAGGGATATCTGGCAGCCGGATCGCAGAAGCAATACAGCACCGGCCCTAAAGATGATGCGATGCAGGCAAACAGCGTGAGTGGCACCCTAACTATGAACGGCGGCAACCAACCCCACGAAAACCGGCAGCCCTACATCGCCATGAACTATGCCATTGCGCTAGTGGGTATTTTCCCGTCGCGTGACTAATCGGTCATTGGTAGGGGCTAGGCTTGACTGCCAGCCCTGGCCCTGTTTGGTGGTGGCGTATTGGTACGCCGCCGATGGGTTGTTTTAATCTTTTGGTGATGGCCTGAACCGGGCTGGTACCACGACAAAGAAGTTAGGGTACCAGCCCGGTTCAGGCCACCGCAATTCTTACGTTTATGCGTCTCGCCATTATCATCAGTGGTCCGTTGGGCTTTCCCCTGCTGCACGCGTTGGCTGGGCTGGGCGTGGTGGTGGGTACGGCGGTGCCCTCCACGGGCCAGGCGGAAACCGAGGAGCTAGCCGGCCAGCTGCTAGGCCTGGGCCTGGTGCCGCGCCGCCTGGCGCGGGCCGGGCTGGGCGCCGCGCTAACGGAGTGGCTGGCAGAGCTGCAACCGGCGGCCGTGCTGGTGCTCACTTTTCCATGGCGCATTCCGGCGCGGGTGCTGGCTTTGCCGCCCCACGGCTTTCTGAACGTGCATTTTGCGGCCCTGCCGGGCTACCGGGGGCCAGCCCCGTTGTTCTGGCAAATCCGCAACCGCGAAACTGCCGGGGCGGTGACCATTCACCGCATGGAGGCGGACTTTGATACCGGGCCGGTGCTGCTGGCGCTGCCCGTACCCATCGGCCCCGACGATACGTATGGGCTACATCACACCAACCTAGCCAATGCCGCGGCAGCCCTTGCGCCGCGGCTAGTGGCGCTGCTCAAGCCCACGGCGGGGCCGCTGCCCTGGCAGCCGCAGCCCACCAACCAGTCATGCTATTGGCCGCGGCCGACCCTGCCTGATTTGTGTCTGCACTGGGCGGCCCCGGCGGCCGACTGCTACGCCCTGGTGAGGGCCGCCAACCCCTGGAACCGGGGCGTATTCGCCCTGCTGCGCGGCCACCCCATCCGCATTCTGGTGGTGCAGCCGCTGCCGGGCCATGGTCATCAGCAGGAGCCGGGCACGGTGCTACAGGCCGATGAGCTGGCGGGGCTGGTAGTGGCCTGCGGCGACGGCGAAGCCCTGCGACTAGAAATAATATTATTATCAGAAGGGTATTTTACTGGCTTCCAATTGATAACGCTGGGATTAAGAGCCGGGGAACGGCTGGATATGCTGCCCGCCGCAACGCCCTCCCCAGCTACCGCACCTCTCGCCTGATTCTTGAATCACCTTTCTTTTTAACGGACAATAACTATGAGACTACAACCTTTACTCCTCTTTCTCGGCAGTTGGCTAGTGATGCACACCGCCTACGCCCAGACGCTACTCCGGCAGGAAAGCTTCGAAACAAATGGCGAAGGCACTCGCTACACCTCCACCACCTTTGACCTGCGGAATGAGCCGGTGCCCCTTCGCGCGCAATATTTTTTGCGGGAGGATAATCCGGTTCAGACGGCCAATGGTACTCAGACGTTCGGCACTCCTGGTGCCCCGACAACCATCGGCAACGTGACCGGCGCGGCTCCTACCGTGCCCGCCACCCCCGTGCCCGGCAGCTACCCCAACGGCTCTTTCTTCTGGGCCAGTGAGGGAGCTACCGGGCAAAATGGGGTCCGCGACCGCCTGGCCCAGACCGTGACGCTCAACCCGGTAACCATTGCGGGCTACACCAGCCTAAAGGTGCAGGTTGCCTTTGCGGATGCCCGTGGGGCGGGTGCTCCGTCAGGGGGGGCAAATTGGGAAAACGACGACTTCGTGCGCGTTCAGGTGCGGGTAAACGGGACCGGGAGCTGGATAACCATTGGTCAGTTTGTGGGCGACAATCCCGCTGGAGGCTTCGAAGCCGGCAACCTGCGCCAGGACACCAACCTCGACGGGGTATCTTCCAATGAACCATCGGCCCAAGTTGTTACCGCTACGCTGACGGACTTTACGTTTAGCTATAGCGGCAGTGGCACCACGCTGGAAGCGCGGGTGGAAGTGGACGAGAACGGCGGTACCGAGGAACTGGCGTTTGACAACATCCGCGTGATTGGCACCTTTAGTGGCACGACGGCTACCGTAACTACGGCTGCGCCTGGCAGCATCACCACTTCCAGCGCCACGTTGGGCGGCAACGTGACCGCCGACGGCGGCGCGACCGTGACGGAACGCGGCGTGGTGTACAGCAGTAGCACTAATACGCCTACCACCAGCAATACCAAAGCCATTAACGGTTCGGGTACCGGCACGTTCTCGGCAACGGTTGGCAGCCTGACGCCCAGCACCACTTACTACGTACGGGCCTACGCCATCAACAGCGTGGGCACCAGCTACGGTAGCATGGCGCAAAGCTTTGTTACCCTGACCCCTATCCCCGTGGTGACGGTGACACCGGCCCCGCTGGCGGCGGGAGGAGTCGGACTGGCATACAGCAGCACCTTCACGGCCTCGGGCGGCAGCGGTCCTTACACCTATGACCTCACGGCGGGGACGCTGCCCGCGGGCCTGAGCCTGAGTGCGGGCGGAGTGCTGGCGGGTACCCCCACAGCGGGCGGCACGTTCACGTTCACGGTGCGGGCCACGGATAACAACGGCATCCGGGGCTCGCAGAGCTTCGAACTGACCGTGGCGGCCCCCACTGTGGCGGTAGCCCCGGCCACGCTGCCGGGCGGCACCACCGGCACGGCCTACAGTCAGCCCGTTTCAGCTTCGGGCGGCACAGCGCCTTATACGTATGCTGTAACAGTCGGGGCGCTGCCCACGGGCCTGACGCTCTCCTCGGGCGGTAGCCTGTCGGGCACACCCACGGCGGGTGGCACGTTCAACTTCACCGTGACGGCCACCGACGCCTCGACCGGCAGTGGCCCCTTTACCGGGTCGCGGGCCTATTCAGTAACCATTGTAACCGCGACGGCTACGGTCACGGCAGTAACGCGCCTGACCCCTTCGCCCACGGCCACGGCCCAGGTGAATTACCGTGTAGTATTCTCAGCTTCGGTGACCGGCGTATCCGCCAGCAACTTCAGCCTGACCACGACCGGGGCTCTCAGCGGTGCCAGCGTGAGCAGCGTGACTGGCTCGGGCACCAGCTACACCGTGACGGTGAACACGGGCACCGACGACGGCACGCTGCGCCTGGACGTGGCCAACGGCACGGACATCTCGCCCAGCCTGAGCGACACGCCTTATACGGCTGGCGAGGTGTACACCATCACCAAAAGCTTCGGTGCGGCGCCCTCGCTCAGCATCGTGGGCACGGGCGGCACGGGCTCCGATGTAACGGCTTTTGTGGATGTGGTACGGGTGTTGAGCGGCGGCTCGGCTTTCGCCAACGGCTTGCAGAACGGCAGCTTCGAAACGCACAACCCGTACAATAACGGCGGCAACACCTTCGCCTACAACCCAACCGGGGCCAACTGGACGTTCAATTCCCGGTCGGGCATTGCCGATGCGGGCAGCGCCTTTTCCCCAACCACACCCATTCCTAACGGCATTGCCGTGGCCTTTGTGCAAAGCAACGGCGGCAGCAACGGCCAGCTCCAGCAAAACCTGGCCGTGCCAACGGGCAGCTACCAGGTGAGTTTCCAGACCGCGCAACGGGTCTGCTGCACCACGCTCGACCAGCGGCTGAATGCATTTATCAACGGGGTGTTCGTGGGCACCATCCAGCCCGGCACCAGCGCCTACAGCACCTTTACCTCGGCCACCTTCAGCGTGACGGCCCCGGCCCCGACGGCCAGCATCGCCTCGCAAACAAACGTGGCCTGCAACGGTGGCAGCAACGGGAATGCTACGATAACGGTTTCGGGCGGCACTGCTCCTTATATCTACAACTGGACTCCTGGCAACCCCACCGGCAACGGCACGGCCAGCATCAGCAACCTGAGCGCCGGTACTTACACGCTGACCGTGACCGACGCCAACAACAGCACGACCACGACCAGCGTGACCATCACCCAGCCAACTTTGGCCTTGAGCGTAACGCCGGCCAGCCAGACCAACGTAGCCTGCTTTGGCGGCAGCAACGGGGCGGCCAGCATCAACCCGGCCACCGGCGGCACTGCTTCTTATACCTACAACTGGACTCCCGGCAACCCCACCGGCGACGGTACGACCAGCATCGGCGGCCTGAGCGCGGGCACCTACACCGTGACCGTAACCGACGCTAATAATTGCACCGCCACGCATAGCTTCACCATCGCCCAGCCAGCGGCCCTGACGGCCATGACCTCGCAAACAAACGTGACGACCAACGGCGGCAGCAACGGTACCGCCAGCGTGAGCGTGGGCGGTGGCGCGGGCGGCTACAGCTACAACTGGATGCCGGGCAACCCCACCGGCGACGGCACGGCCAGCGTGAGCGGGCTGATGGCGGGTACCTATTCGGTACTGGTGACCGATGACAACAACTGCACCATTTTACGCAGCATCACCATTACGCAGCCAGCCCCCGTCACGGCCGCACCAACAACGACGACTCCGGCCGATGGCACAACGGTGAGCACGAACACGCCGACTTATTCGGGCACGGCCCCAGCGGCCAGCACGGTGACAGTGTACGTGGACGGCACGAGCATTGGCACGACCACGGCCACGGCTGGCGGCAGCTGGAGCCTGAGCCAGCCTACAGCCCTGAGCCAGGGCAGCCACACGGTGTACGCCACGGCTCTTAGCAGCGGCGAAACGCTGAGTGCCAACTCGAACACCAACACGTTCACCGTGGATACGGTGCGGCCCACGGTGGCCATCAGCAGCACCACGGCGGCCAACGGCGATGGTAGCAGTAACGCCACGTTTGCTTATACCGTGACCTTCTCGGAAGCCGTAAACGGCTTCGTGGCCGGCGATGTGACGGTGGGCAACGGCACGCTTTCGGGCTTCGGCGGTGCGGGCACCACGTACACGTTTAACGTGACTCCGGCCGGCGACGGCGCCGTAACCGTGAACGTGCCCGCCAACGTGGCCCAGGACCCGGCCGGCAACACCAACACCGCCGCCACCCAGTACAGCATCACCTACGCGGCCCCCGTCACGGCTACTACTTGGACTGGTGCGGTTTCGACCGACTGGTACACGCCCGGCAACTGGACGGCGGGCATCCCCACCGTCCTGCTGGATGCCACCATCCCCGTGTTGGGCAACGGGCGCTACCCGGCCATTGGGGCCGGCACGGCCAGCACCAAGAACCTGACGGTAAATAACGGCGCGACGATTGACCAGACCGGCGGCACGCTCGACGTGCGCGGCAACCTCGCCAACAACGGCACCCTGCAACCCACCGACGGTACCGTGGTGCTGGGCAGCACCACCCCGGCCAGCGTGCTGGGCAGTGGCGATACCCGCTTCTGGAACCTGACGGTAGGCCCCAACGGGGCACAGCTCAGCACCTCGGCTAGTACCAGCGTGCGGCGTCTGCTCACCCTCGATGGCGACCTGACAACCAACGCCAACCCGCTCACCCTGGAATCGAACACGACGTCAACGGCAATGGTGGTGAACAACAGTGGCACCGTGCTGGGCACGGCCACCGTGCAACGCTACATCAACCCCAGCCTGAACGCCGGCCCGGGCTACCGCCACTACAGCTCACCGGTGCAGGCCACCACCGTGGCCGACTTGGCCACGAACACCTTCACTCCGGTAGTGAATCCGCTCTATAACACGACGGGCAGCGCGGCCAAGCCCTTCCCCACCGTGTTTGGCTACGACGAGGCCCGCCTGAATGCCACCACCGCTACCACCCGCAGCTTCGACCAGGGCTGGTTCTCACCAACCGCCGCCACCGACGTCCTCAACGTGGGCCGCGGCTATACCGTGAACCTGAGCAGCAACGAAACAGTCGATTTGATGGGTACACTCAACACCGGCACCGTGCCGGTGGGCGCCCTCTCGCGCGGCACCGAGGCGAATGCCGGCTGGCACTTGCTGGGTAACCCCTACCCCGCCCCAATCGACTGGAGCGTGGCCCGCGCCGGCCTGCCTACGGGTGTGCAGGACGCGGTTTACGTCTACAAATCGAGCACCCAGTACGATGGCACTTATCAGTTCTACCAGAACGGGTTTGGCTCCCTACGCGCCGGCCTCATTGGCGCCATGCAGGGCTTCTTTGTGCGGGTGAGCCAGGACGTGCCCGCCTTCAGCTTCCAAAACGCGTGGCGCCTGACGGCCTACCACAACCCGACCTTCAACCGCCCCACGGCCGACACCCGGCCCGCCGTGCAGCTGGATTTGGTGAATGCCGCCGGTACCCACGAGCCCACCTTCGTGTACTTCGAGAACGGAGCTACCGCCGGATTCGATGTTCACTACGACGCCGATAAGCTGCCCAACTCGACGCGCCTGAACCTGTCGTCGGAAATTGCCGACGGCCGGCGCCTGGCCGTCAATGGCTTGCCCGAGCTGGGCTCGGCCCCGGTGACGGTGCCCCTGGCCGTAGGCGTGCCGGCCGCCGGTTCGTTCAGCTTCAGCGCAGCACAGCTGCTGAACCTGAGCACCACACCCGTGTACCTGCGCGACCTGCAAACGGGGGCCGTGGTGGACCTGCGCACGCAATCCAGCTACGGCTTCACGGTAAGCAATGCTTCGGCCCTGATTACCGGCCGCTTCGAGCTGGTGTTCTCGCCTCAGCGGCCGCTGGCAACGGCCCCGGCCGCACTGGCCGCCCAGGTGGGCCTGTATCCCAACCCGGCCAGGTCGTCGGCTTTCGTAGAGCTGCCCGCCGTTCTGGGCCGCACGGCCGTTACGGCGACGCTGGTTGATGCACTGGGCCGCACGGTGCGCACCCAGGCCCTGCCCGCGCAAGGAGCCATTGCCCACCGGCTGTCGCTGGCCGAGCTGGCTACCGGCGTGTACACGCTGC
>JAYSZD010000371.1:0-1760 GCA_043738185.1 Hymenobacter sp.
GAGGCACACGCCGTCGTTCATGGTCACGGCCAGGGGCTGCGCGCCGCTCATGCCGCCCAGGCCGGCCGTCACGGTGATGGTGCCTTTTAAAGAGCCGCCGAAATGCTTATCCGCCATTGCGGCAAACGTTTCGTACGTGCCCTGCAAAATGCCCTGGGTGGCAATGTAAATCCAGGAGCCGGCCGTCATTTGGCCGTACATCATCAGGCCCATGCGGTCGAGCTCGTCGAAGTATTCCTGAGTGCTCCAGGCGGGCACCAGGTTGCTGTTGGCGATGAGGACGCGGGGCGCGTGGGCCCAGGTTTTGAGCACGCCCACGGCCTTGCCGCTCTGCACGAGCATGGTTTCGTCGGCCTCCAACGCTTTAAGGGTCCTCACGATTAGCTGATACTCCTTCCAGTTGCGGGCGGCGCGGCCGGCCCCGCCGTACACAATCAGCTCGTCGTAAACCAGCGAAACGGCGGGGTCGAGGTTGTTTTCCAGCATCCGCAGGGCGGCTTCGGCTTCCCAGGTTTTGCAGCGCAGCGTGGTGCCGTGGGCGGCGCGCACGGGTTCCTCGGGCTTGAACTCGTAGAACATCGGGCGCCTGGCGTTGTCCCTGAACGTGGTGTCCGTGGCTTGGGAAAGGGAATTGGCTTCGAGGTTGAGTTCGGGCGCGCTGGGGTGGGCGGGAATGGACGAGGGCATGGAAACCGGATGGCTTTGGGTGGGCTGGCAAGTTAGGAAATTGGCGCGGGCAGCCCAGCGGACCGTCTCGATTCGGACCCGCGCGCCGGGCTTGCCATCAACTTGCAGCAGGGAATAAAACGGTATATTTACTTGCGGCCAAGCACCTTAATCCCACAGCTCCATGCCCCTCTCTTTTCGCGACTTGCGCTACCTGCTGGCGTATTCCCTGCCCCTCACCGCCGCATTGGGCCTGTGGTGGGGCGGCGCCGCCACCTGGCTCACGGTGGCCTACACCTTTGGACTAGTGCCGGTGCTGGAGCTGGCCCGCCGGCCCGCCCCGGCCGCGGCCAATATGCCCGCGGCTACGGAGCGCAAGCGCCACGCCTTTTTCGATGGCCTGCTCTACCTCAATGTTCCCCTGCAATACGGCCTGCTGGCCTATTTTCTGCACGCGATGGCCACGCACAGCTTTTCGGGGGCCGAAGCTGCCGGGGCCATTTTCAGCGTGGGCATCTGCTGCGGCGCCCTGGGCATCAACGTGGCGCACGAGCTGGGCCACCGTTCGCGGGGCTGGGAACAGCGCCTGGCGCAGGCCCTGCTGCTCAGCACCTGGTACGCCCATTTCTTTATTGAGCACAACCGGGGCCACCACCGCCACGTGGCCACCCCGCACGACCCCGTAACGGCCCGCCTGCACGAGCCGTTCTGGCATTTTCTACCGCGCGCGGTGGCCGGCGAATACCGCGCGGCCTGGGTGCTGGAAGCCGACCGCCTGCACCGCCAGGGCCAGCCGTGGTGGTCGGCCCAGAACCAGATGCTGCAATTTCTGGTCGCTCAGCTGGGGCTGGCGGGGCTGGTGCTGGCCTGGGCCGGCGGTGCGGGACTGCTGGCCTGGCTGGGCGCGGCGGCGGTGGGCTACCTGCTTTTTCAACTGGTGAACTACGTGGAGCACTACGGCCTGCTGCGCCGCCAAACAGCGCCCGGCGTTTACGAACGGGTGCAGCCCCACCATTCCTGGAACTCGGAGCACGCCCTGGGCCGCATCCTGCTCTATGAGCTCACCCGCCATTCCGACCATCATTACCTGGCTT
>JAYSZD010000372.1:0-1759 GCA_043738185.1 Hymenobacter sp.
CACGGGCGTGCCCAGGTTCTGAGCCGGGCTCCAGTTGCCGTCGGGCTTCAGGGTGGTCATGTAAATGTCCTCCTGGCCCTGGCCGCCGCGTCGCGTCGAAGTAAAGTAGAGCGTGCGGCCGTCGGCCGAGAGCGAAGGCTGCGAGTCCCACTCGGTGGAGTTCACGTTGAGGCCCAGGTTGACGGGTACGCTCCAGTTGTTACCAGTGCGGCGCGAGATGTACAGATCGCAGTTGCCAATGGCCTTGGGCCGGTCGCAAGATGCAAAAACGAGGGTTTTGCCGTCGCCCGAAATCGAGCCCGCGCCTTCGTTGTAGCTGGAGTTGATGGTGGGGGAAATGGGCACGGGCTCGCCCAGGGAGCCGTCCTTGTTCTGGCGGCTGATGTACAGGTCTTCGCCGCTGCTGGCGGCCGGCCGGCCCGTGAACAGCAGGAATCGGTTGTCGGCCGTCAGGGCCGGAAAGTACTGAAACTTGAAGCTGTTCATCGGCGCGGGCAGCGCCACCGGAGCCTCGCCCACGGGGTGCTTGATGGCTTCGAGCGCAAACTCACAGGTCAGCAGCTGGCGCTGCGACTTAGCCAAGTTCTTTTGCGTCTTGGTCGCAACTTTCATCAGCTGCTTGTACGAGTCGAGGGCCGTCTGATAGTCGCCGTAGCTGAGAGCCAAATCGCCCAGTAGCTGGTATTCCGACGCGTGGGAAGCATCGGCGGGCACCTTGGCCAGGCCGTCGCGGTAAGCAGCGAGGGCCCCTCGGTTGTCGCCCATGGCCTTCAGCAAGGAGCCTTTCAGCAAAAATGCCTCCCCAAACGAAGGAAACTTCTGATTGAGCTGGTTCAGGGTTTCAACAGCCTTGATGAAATCCCGCTCTTTGGTCTGTTGCTGCGCCTTTTCGAGCAGGCTGCGCGCTTTGGTGTTGGTGGGCATCTGCACCTTGGGAGGCAGCTGGCCCCAAGCCGTTTCGGCAGAGGCCAGCCCCAGCAGACACATCATTCCGAGGCGCAAGGCCCCCAACACTGAAATGCGACGCATAGAAAAGGCTACGGGATGTCTAGGTATTTGTGGGTTTGCAACGACACCTGCCAGCGCGGGTGCTGCTTCACATACTCCACGAGTTCGGGCGTCATGCGGGCGGCGCGGCTCCACTCGGGCTGCAGGTAGAGCCGTGTGGTGGCGGGCACCAACGCGGCGTGTTCTTCGGCCCATGCAAAATCGTGGCCATTAAATACGACCACCTTGAGTTCGTGGGCAGCGGCCAGTACATCGGGCAGCGGCGCTTTGAATTTCTTGGGCGACAGGCATATCCAGTCCCAGGTACCGGAAAGCGGATGAGCCCCCGAGGTTTCGAGCCAGGTGTGGCAGCCGGCCGCCTTCAGCGCGGCCGTGAGCGGGCCCAGCTCGTGCATGAGCGGCTCGCCCCCGGTGATGACGACGTCGCGACCGGGAAAGGCCAGCACGGCTTCCACCAGCTGCGCCACCGACTGGCGCGGGTGCGCGGCAGCGTCCCAGGATTCTTTCACGTCGCACCACACGCAGCCCACGTCACAGCCGCCGAGCCGGATAAAATAAGCAGCGCGGCCGGTGTTGTACCCCTCGCCCTGAATGGTGTAGAACTGCTCCATCACGGGCAGCAGCGTGCCTGCTTCGGCCGCCAGGCCATCACCCGAAGGTGCAATAATTTCTAAAGAAAGTAAACTCACAATTATCTAACTAAAATGGGCCAGAAAAAACCCAGTAACGACAACGGCAATGCTTGCGCATA
>JAYSZD010000373.1:0-1758 GCA_043738185.1 Hymenobacter sp.
GGCTCCATTACGTACCAGACCGGCACGTTTACCTCCAATCAGTTCGTGATGTACCGCGACTCGCTGGTGACGGTGGGCCGCTCGGGCCTGATTGCGGCCAAAAAAGCCGACGGCGTGGACATTGCCAAAATGACCCTGCCGCCGGGCTACCTCATGCATTGGGACGTGAAGCAGGACTCGATGTACCTCTCGACGCCGCGCACCGGCGAGCCCATCCGCCTGTACAGCACCGCCGACCGCAAAACCAAAACCGTCACGGCCTACACCTTTAAGGGTACGGCGCTGCTCACGCCCAGGTCCACCGGCGGCAGCGGCAGCCTCGACGGACCGCAGTCCTTCATCAAATCGCCGGAATTTGTGTTTAAGACCGATAGCTACTCGGGCAGCCGGGCCACGGTCAACGTCAAATCGGCCGAAGCCAACAAGCCGGCGCTCACCGCCAACGAGGTGGCGTTCGACTACAACCTGACCAAGGGCTACGCCGATTTCAAGCGCGAGGAAGGCAGCAAGGCCACCATCGACCTGCCGTATTCCAAGTTTAAAACTACTTTGAGCGGCGGGCGCTGGGACTTCAAAAAGAAGCAGGTGGTGCTGCGCGAAGCAACTGCCGCGGATTCCGCTAATTCCTACTTCTACTCCACCAACCCCGAGCAGGCCCTGCGCTTTAAGGCCTTGGGTGCGGTGTACGACTTGGCCAAGTACCAGATGAAGGTGAGCGGCGTGCCCCACATCGCGGCCGCCGATGCCTGGATTATTCCCGACTCGGGCAACGTCAACATTCTGGCCAACGGCCGCATTCAGCGCTTCAAAAATGCCGTCGTGGAGCTGGACTCGCTGGGCAAGTTCCACCGCCTGGGCAAGGGCAGCATCGAAGTACTGTCCAAGCTAGCCTTCACCGGCAGCGCCGAATACATTCTGAAAACGGCCCGACTCGGTGGCCCTGCGCTTCACCAACTTCGAACCCGACCCGGCCGCCCTGCTGGCGGGCCGGGGGCGCAGCATTCGCGGAATGCTGGGCGGCAAAAAGGACGAAGGCAGCGGCGGCACCGGTCCGGCCACTGTGGCTACGGCGGCCGTGAACTCGGCCACCAAGCTGCAGCTTACGCCCCGCATCGGCTACCGCGGCAACGTGCAGCTGAACTCGCAGCGCCGCGGCTTTGCCTTCGACGGGCAGGTGCAGCTGCAGTTTGGCAAGGAGCGGGGCCTGGCCGAATGGGTGGCCATCAAGGACTCCATCGACCCCCGCAGCTTTAGCCTCAACCTGCGCGGCGTCAAGTCCGAAAACGGCACCCCGCTGCTAACGGGCCTTTTCCTCTCGAATGAGAGCAACCGGGTGTACCCCCTGTACGCCGCCACCGTGCCCAGCGACGGCGACGTGGCCCTGTTTACGGTGGACGGTGCCCTGCGCTACGACGACAAAAAGGGCGTCTACACCATCTCGCGCAACGACCCGAGCAACGTGAACGCCTACGAAGGCGCGGTGCTCACCTACACCGACTCGACCAGCGGCTTGGCTTTCCGGGGGCCGATGACGTTTATCAAATCCAATAAAAACTACCAGATGGTGGGCAGCGTCGTGGGCACGGCCAACCCCGACAGCGCCCGCTACTCAGTGGATGCGCTGCTGGGTATCGACATTGAGATGCCGCCCAAAGCCGTGGAGGTGATGGCAGCCGAGCTGGCCAAGGTCACTAAAAACGCGCCCGAAGCCCAGGACGGCTCCTCTAATGAGCTGTACAAGCTGGGCCAGTTCATCGG
>JAYSZD010000374.1:0-11535 GCA_043738185.1 Hymenobacter sp.
CATGCGCGAGCTGGTTTCCACCGTTCTCTCGCACCGCACCACCCACGCCGACGAGGAACTGGCCTACGACTGCATGCTGGAGGCGTTTGGCGACTGGCCCGGCGTGCTGGCCGCCCCCACCGCCGACCTAGCCCACGCCATTCGCACCACGCGCTGGCCCGATACCCAGGCCCCGCGCATTCAGGAAATTCTGCGGCGCATTCAGGCCGAGACTGGCGGGCCGTTTGACCTGGATTTTTTGGCCGACTGGCCGTTGGAACGCGGTATGGCTTGGCTCACCGATATGCCCGGTATTGGCCTGAAAACGGCTTCGCTGCTGCTGCTTTTCAACTACCACAAGCCGGTGCTGCCCGTCGATACGCACGTGCACCGCGTGGCGCAACGAGTGGGCTTTCTGGGGCCCAAGGTTTCGGTAGAAAAGGCCCATAGCGTACTGCTGGCGCTGCTGCCGGCCGATGCCGAGACGCTGTTTAACTTCCACAAGCACAACTACTGGCACGGCCAGCAAATCTGCTTTTTTCTAAAGCCAAACTGCGCCCGCTGCCCTCTCAAAGGATTCTGCAATTACTACCAGGAGTACCATGGCGCAGCTACGGCCGAGGTGTTGGCGGCCACGCCCACGCAATGGGACTCCGCCGCCTGGGGAAAGCTGCCCCATTAGCTTTGCATAGTAGCGTGGACTCTGCGAGTCCGCGTGTTGCCCACCATTCCAAGCGCGGACTCGCAGAGTTCACGCTACCGCCCATGCGCCTCGTCAAGCACCCCGTCCTCTGCAATTACTACGTCACGTACCGCTGCAATGCGAAGTGCGCGTTTTGCGACATCTGGGAGAAGCCCTCGCCCTATATCACGCTCGAGGACGTGGCGCAAAACCTGCGCGACCTCAAGCGCCTGGGGGTATCGGTGATTGACTTCACGGGCGGCGAGCCGCTGCTGCACCGGCAGCTGCCTGATTTTCTGGCGCTGGCCCGCGAGATGGGCTTCATCACCACCGTCACGACCAACGGCCTGCTCTATCCCAAAAACGCGGAAAAGCTGCGCGGGCTGGTCGATATGCTGCATTTCTCGCTCGATTCGGCCGACCGCGACACCCACGACCTGGGCCGGGGCGTGGCCTGCTACGATTTCGTGCTCGAAAGCATCCGCGTGGCCAAGGAGCTGGGCGAGCGGCCCGATATTCTCTCCACCGTGTTCCGCAAAAACCTGGCGGACCTGGAGGCCGTGTACCGCGACATCACCCAGCCCAACGGCCTGGTGCTGATTCTCAACCCCGCCTTTGAGTACGGCGACGTGGAAACCGGCGAGCAGCTCACAACCGAGGAACTGGACTACCTCTCGGCCTTCGGCAAGCGCAAGGGCGTGTACTTGAATGAGGCTTTCATTCAGCTGCGGCGCGACGGCGGCAACCATGTGGCCGCGCCCGTGTGCCGGGCGGCCAGCACCACGCTGGTTATCTCGCCCAGCAACGAGCTGGTGCTGCCCTGCTACCACCTCGGCGAGCAGAAATTTGCCATTGAAGGCAAATTATTCGACCTTTACAACGCGCCCGAAACCCAGCGCCTGGCCGCGCTCGAAGGCCGCCTGCCTGCCTGCGAGGGCTGCACCATCAACTGCTACATGCAGCCCAGCTTCGCGGTGGAAACCAGCAAATACTTCTGGCAGGCGCTGCCCAGCACGCTCAAGTACAACTGGGAAAAAGGCACCTGGAAGCGGCTGCTGAAAGCGTAATGGAGCAGGGTAATTCAAAAAAGCGTCATGCTTCGGCTGCGCTCAGCATGACGCTTCTTCTGCTTACTACTCACTAAAAACATGCCTGCTCTCATCCTGCCCGTTCACGGTGTCCATCCCGAAATTCCGGCCGACTGCTTCATCGCCGATAACGCTACTATTGTGGGCGATGTCGTGCTGGGTTCGAAATGCACCGTCTGGTTCACGGCTGTGATTCGCGGCGATGTGCACCGCATCCGTATCGGCGACGAAACCAATATCCAGGACGGCGCGGTGCTGCACTGTACCTACCAAAAGGCACCGCTCAGCATCGGCAGCCGCGTGAGCATCGGGCACCGCGCGCTGGTGCACGGCTGCACCGTGGAAGACGACGTGCTCATCGGCATGGGAGCCATCGTGATGGACCACGCCGTGGTGGGCACGGGCTGCATCGTAGCGGCCGGCGCCGTGGTGCTGGAAAACTTCGTGTGCGAGCCGGGTTTTTTATACGCTGGCGTGCCCGCCCGCAAAATAAAGCCTGTGACGGAGGCGCAGCGTGAAGGCTTGCAGCGCACCGCCGCTAACTACCAGACGTATGCCAGTTGGTTTGCTAAGAGTGCGGCGGGCAGTGAGAAAGCGCTTGGTTAGCTAAAAGCGCGGTAACTGCTTCCAGGTAAACACCGTGCTGTATAAATTCAGCAAAGCAGCTACTACCTGATGTCGGGCGTGGGCGAAGCAACTGGTGCCGCCGCCGGGGCTGGTGCCGCCACCGGAGCCGTGGCTGGTGGGGCCGGAACACCGGGAGCCGGCACGTAGGTAGAAGTAGCGGGCACGTAAGCTGGGGCCAGCTGCGAGGAGGGACGAGGGCGGTAAATGGCACCCGTGGCAAAATCAACTGCTGTGCCCAGTAAGCCCACCAGAACGATATCGGCGACGAGGGCAGCCACGCGAATCTCGCGCTGCGGCTGGCCGGGCAGCGGCTTAGTTCTTTGGTAAGCCGTAATAGGACCCCCCAGAATGGTAGCGCAGCTGGAAAGGGTAACACCAATCAGCCCGAAGGCAACAAATTGTCGGAGTCTGGTCATGGGAAAACAGCGATAGGTGAGGTAAAAAGAATAAGGGAGTGCTAAGTGAAGGCAGGAACAACGCGCCTGACTGGCATACAACAGCCGTGGCTTCCTGCAAGAGAAGGAGGCCACGGCTGTTGCATGGGGAACAGAAATAGGGGGCTGTTATTTGGCCGCCGGCGTGCTGCTCGTAGGCTGTGGCTTGTAGATGGCGCCGGTGGCAAAGTCGATGCCGGTGCCGAGGATACCCGTGAGAAGGATGTCGGCGACAAGGGCCCCTACGCGAATCTCGCGCTGCGGCTGGCCGGCCAGCGGTTTGGTTTTTTGGTAAGCCGTAATCGGACCCCCCAGAATGGTAGCGCAGCTGGACATGGCAGTGGCCAGGAACCCGAGGGCAACGAATTGACGAAATTTAATCATAGAACGTTGGGTGAAGGATGAAAAAATGAACGATGCAAACTACGGTGAAATTCTCAATAATCGAGGTGAATTACCTTGGTGCCCGACAGGGTATCGTGCCAGCCCAGGCTGCGGCCGCTAAACAGCAGGCTGAGGGGCTCGAAGGGCAGAAACCGGCAGAGGGTACGCAGGAGCAGTTGGCCCGAGCTGGGCAGGTTGTCATCGGCCGTGACCACACGCGTGTGCAACAAAGCCTTGCCCACCGTACGGTGAAAGAGCAGTTCGGCCGTGGCGTAGTAAACAAAGCTAATTCCCACGACCAGAAGGCGAAAATGCTCGACCGGAACGAGGCGGGTGGGCAGCGTATTGACAACAACGGCAAAAATTATCAGAATGCACAAGGCATCAAGAGCCCAGGTGGCCAGCCGCCGCAGCTTGGTAACTTCCATACCGGCAAAAGTAGCACGTAAATGGGAACAGCGCTTTACAGCTCGCTGTCCAAATCCCCGCGGGGCTCAGCGCGCTCGGCCACGGTGGTCACGCGCAGCTGCACCAGCTCCACGGCGCGGCGGGAGCGCTGCAGCACCCGGAACTCGTAGGGGTCGAGCACGGCCACGTCGCCCACTTCCGGGATGCTGCCGTAGATGACGTTGAGCAGGCCGCCCACGGTTTCGTAGTCTTCGCCCTCGGGCAGGGGGAAGGGGAGGTACTCGTTGGCGTCGGAGATGGGCGTGGCGGGGTTCACGCGGTACTCGTCTTCGGATACTTTCTCCACCACGGGCACCTCGTTGTCGTACTCGTCCTGGATTTCGCCCACTAGCTCCTCCATGATGTCCTCGATGGTGACGATGCCCGACACGCCGCCAAACTCGTCGCTCACGATGGCCATCACAATGTGTTTGCGCTGGAACTGCCGCAGCAGGCGGTTAATCTTCTTAGTTTCGGGCACAAAGAAGGGCGGCCGCATGATGCGGGCCAGCTCCACGGCTTCGCCGCGCCGGATGATGGGCAGCAGGTCCTTCACGTTGAGCACGCCCACGATGTTGTCGATATTACCCTCGAATACCGGCAGGCGCGAGTAGCCTTCGCTGAACACCACGTCGAGCAGGTGCTCGGCGGGCGCATTCACGTCCAGGGCCGAGAGCTTGGTGCGGGGCACCATAATCTGCTTCACCATCCGGTCGTTGAACTGAAACACGTTCTCAATCAGTTCGTGCTCGGAGTCCTGGATTTCGCCGCTTTCCTTGCTCTGGTCCAGCAGCATTCGCAGCTCGTCGGAGGTGTGGGCGTCGTTGCCGTGCGCGGAGTCTACGCCGAAGATGCGCAGGGTCAGGCCCGACAGCTTGTTCAGTATCCAGATGAACGGGTAGCTAATGATGTAGAATAGACGCAGCGGCAACGCCACGGCGATGCTCAGGGCTTCGGGTCGCGTGATGGCCAGCATTTTGGGGGCCTGCTCGCCAATGACGATGTGGAGCACCGTGATGGTGGCAAACGACACCGGCAGCGCAATCTGGTGGGCCAGCTCCGGCGTCACGTTGAGCTTCAGGGCGTGTACCGCCGCCAGAATAATGGAAGCCACCACGCTTTCGCCTATCCAACCCAGGGCCAGCGAGGCCAGGGTGATGCCCAGTTGGCAAGCCGACAGGTACTCCTCCAGGTCCTGCAAGATGGTGAGGGTGAGCTTGGCCAGGCGGTTGCCCTCTTTGGCCTTCAGCTCGATTTGCGACAGGCGCACCTTGACCAGTGCGAACTCGGCGGCCACAAAAAATCCGTTTACTAAAACAAGTAAGACGGTAAATAATATTTTTAAACCCATGTGAATGGTCCCCGCGACACGGACGGTCTGGGAGCCTTAGTTGCTCAAAAGTACGGAGTTTAGGGCGGCTGGTTGGGCCGCTGAACTTTCAGGCCGCCAGTTTGTGGTACGGACAGCCTTATTTTGTGGTAGAATGCTGGTGTAAGAAACCACGTGGCGGAACGTCTAGCCTCTCAGGAAGGGGAACGGATTCCGTCGTCAACGCCTTTTCGCAAGGAGAAGAGGTAACACCGAACACTGGGCTTCTGGTTTATTGTTATGAATAAAATTTTGATAGGTAAGTTGTTGCTGCTGTGGTTATGGGCCCTCGCCCCGGCCACGGCCCAGATTCTCACCCCTACGCATTTAAGTACCGCTCTCAGCAAGCCCACCGCCAAGGTAGGGGAGGAGCTGGAGCTGGTAATAAACGCCCGCATCGACAACACGTGGCATCTGTACGCCTCCGATTTTAGCGACGAAGTGGGACCGGTAGTATTTACGCTGGCCCTCAAGCCCAGCCCCGCTTATGCACTGGTTGGCAAGCTGCAATCCATAAAATCGCACCACGAGCAGGACGAAGTTTTTAAAGGGGAAGTGGCTTTCTGGGAAAAAACCGGCCAGCTACGCCAGCGAATCCGGGTCCTGAAGCCCGGTCCCCTCACCATCTCCGCCACCGCCGACTACCAAAGCTGCACCAACGTGGACGGTAAGTGCGTGCCCGGCAATGATGTGCTCAACTTCGGCCCCATCACGGTAAGCAGTGCTGCGACAGCTGCTGCGGTTGCCGGCCCGGCCACCGCGGCGCCAGCCACTGCTGCCACCAGCCCCGCCGCCCCGGCGCTGGCACCCGCCGCGTCCGATACGGCTTCCCAGCCGGCAGCTGTGGTTGCCGCGCCCGCCCTGCCTGGTACTGCCGCGCCCGCCGCCATGCAAAACCCGGAAGCCGCCACCGTGGCTTCGGCCGCCGTCGTAGCTGCCGAAGACCCCGTGAGCAAGGCCGGCGGGCTGTGGGGCTTCGCCTTTCTGGCGTTCACCTTCGGCTTGGCCGCGCTCATCACGCCCTGCGTGTTCCCCATGGTGCCCATGACGGTTTCGCTTTTCACGAGTGGCAACGACAGCCGGCAGCGGGGCATTTTTAAGGCACTGGTGTATGGGGCCAGCATCATTGGCATTTATGTGCTGGTGGGTGTGCTCGTGTCGGCGCTACTCGGCGAAGACGGCCCCAACCTGATTGCCACGCACTGGCTGCCCAACGTTATTTTCTTCGTGGTATTCGTGGTGTTCGGCTTGTCGTTTCTGGGCTTGTTCGAAATCACGCTCCCGCACAGCATTGTGAATACCGTGGACACCCAGGCTGATAAAGGCGGCTGGGGCGGCATCTTTTTCATGGCCCTCACGCTGGTAGTGGTGTCGTTTTCGTGCACCGCGCCTATTGTGGGCAGCATTCTGAGCCTGGCCGCACGCGGCGAGCGGATTCAGCCCATTGTGGGCATGTTGGGCTTCTCGCTGGCGTTTGCGCTGCCGTTCACGCTGTTTGCCATCTTCCCCTCGTGGCTCAAAAGCCTGCCCCGCTCCGGCGGCTGGCTGAACACCGTGAAAGTGGTGCTGGGCTTTGTGGAGCTGATGCTGGCCCTCAAATTCCTGAGCACCGCCGACCTGGCCTACCACTGGCACCTGCTGGACCGTGACGTGTACATCGTGCTCTGGATTGTGCTCTCGGCTCTGCTGGGTTTCTACCTGCTGGGCAAGTTCCGGCTCTCGCACGACTCGCCACTCGACCACCTCAGCGTGGGCCGCCTGCTGATGGCCGTGCTGGCCCTGGCCTTCACGGTATACTTGGTGCCGGGGCTTTTTGGCGCGCCGCTGCCCTTGCTGGCCGGCTACCTGCCGCCCCAGAGCAAGCGCGATTTCTCGCTGGCCACCGCCAACATCGCGGCTCCCGTGTTGAGCACGGGCAGCAGCGCGGGCCAGGAAGTGCCCCGCTTCGGTGAATTCCTTGAGCTGCCCCACAACCTGACCGGCTACTTCGACCTGGAGCAGGCCAAGCGCGTGGCGCGCCAGCAGAACAAGCCTGTATTCATTGATTTCACGGGCCATGCCTGTGTGAACTGCCGCAAGATGGAAGCTAGCGTATGGAGCGACCCGCAAGTGCTGGCGCGGCTGCGCAACGACTACGTGGTGGTAGCGCTGTACGTGGACGATAAAACCGAGCTGCCCGAAAGCGAATGGTACACCTCGCCCCGCGACCAGCAGCTGAAAAAGACCCTGGGCAAGCAAAACGCCGACCTGCAGGTGACCCGCTACGGCTTCAATGCACAGCCCTACTACGTCATCATCGACCCCAACGAGGCCACCGGCAAGCCGGTGGTAGCGCCCATTGCCTACGAGCCCGACGTGGCCCAATTTGCGTCCTTCTTAGACGCTGGGCTTAAGCAGTTTGCCGGCCAGCGCGCGCCGGTAGCGGTGCGCTAAGCGCCCCGTTAGCTGGGGTGGGGCGTAGTTTTGCGCCCGCTTCAAACACGAAGAGGCGACCCCCACCCAGAGGTCGCCTCTTCCAAATATTGAGGCAGGCATCCACCCAGATGCGCTACCTCGTCTTCCCCTTCTTATCCCCTGCATCCAACCACGGCCATAGTGCAAATAATCAACCCTCAGTGAGGAAGTTGACGTGCGATAATGCCGAATTACCGGCGTTGATTGCTATTTGAAATCCGCAAAATATTTTTGCCGTGGCCTTCTGTAGTGAATTATGACAAATGTAACAGTGTAAGGCAGATAATACAAATTTTAAAATTCTTGCCAAAAATTTTTGAAATAAATTGATTCAGTTGCTACTAATTTTGTGTTTCCTATAATTCTTTTCTGCAAAAAATGGCTAAAAATTACGAACTTGATGATACTGACCGCAGTATCCTCAACCTGCTCATTCAGGACGCCAAGATGCCCTATACGGAAATTGCCCGCAAGGTCAATGTATCGGGCGGCACGGTGCACGTGCGCATGGCCCGCCTCGAAGAGCTGGGTATTGTGCAGGGTGCCACGCTACGAATTGATTATCAGAAACTTGGGTATGGGGTGAATGCTTTTCTGGGTATCTATCTGCTCAAAAGCTCGGTGTATACCAGCGTGGTGCAGCAGCTGCGCGACATTCCGGAGGTGGTAAATATCTATTTCACCACGGGTGCCTATGGCGTTTTTGCCCGCTTGGTGTGCCGCGACACGCAGCACCTGCGCGACGTGCTGCACGACCGGATTCAGCCCATCGACGGCATTGAGCGCACCGAAACCCTGATTTCGCTGGAAGAAGTAATCAACCGTCCGGCGCTACTTACGCTATAGGCGCTTGGCCCGGATTAGCAAGATGGAACAAGCCGCAGGAAAGTGCATCGCACACTCCTGCGGCTTGTTTGCGTGGGGCTGGTTTTGAGCGAATCAGGCCGTCGGGCTGTCCTGGTGTAATGGATTTGAACCCGTAGAATCCACCGCCGCAGCGCGTTGGGGCTTACTTTTGTGTTCCGCTTATGCCTGCTTCCCCGCCCGCCACGCTGCTCATTCAAACTGCTTTCATCGGCGACGTCATTTTGATGACCGCGCTGCTGGAACACCTGCACCGCACCGAACCCGCTACGCCGGTAGACGTGCTGGTTCGGCGCGGCAACGAAGGCCTGCTGGCCGGCCATCCGTACGTGCGCCAGGTGCTGATTTGGGATAAAAAGCACCGCAAGTATGCCGCGCTGTGGCAACTGCTGCTTCAGATTCGGGCGGCCCGCTACGGCCGGGTCGTCACCCTGCAGCGCTTTGCCAGCACCGGCTTCCTCACGGCTTTTTCGCGGGCTCCGGAGCGGGTGGGCTTCGCCAAAAACCCGTTGAGCCGGTTTTTCACGCGGCGGGCGCCGCACGCCATCGGCGACGGCACCCACGAAGTAACCCGCAACCTGCGGCTGCTGGCGCCGTCGTTCCAAGGGCCGGCCGGGGAATACGCCGCCTTGCCCCGGCTCTATCCTTCGGCTGCCGATGAAGCTGCGGCCGCGCCCCTTGCCGCCGCCGGGCCTTACGTGTGCATTGCACCCACCTCGGTGTGGTTCACCAAGCAGTATCCGGAAGAAAAGTGGCTGGAGCTGCTGGCCGGGCTGCCCGCGCACTGGCGCGTGTACCTGCTGGGCGGCCCGCCCGATGTGGCAGCCTGTGCGCGCCTGGCCGCCGCCAGTGGGCGCCCGGAGGTAAGCAGTCTGGCCGGCAAACTGAGTTTGCTGGCCTCGGCTGCCCTCATGCGCGGGGCGATGATGAACTACGTGAACGACTCGGCGCCCATGCACCTGTGCTCGGCGGTGGGCGCGCCGGTCACGGCCATTTTTTGCAGCACGGTGCCCGCGTTTGGTTTCGGGCCGCTGTCGCCGGTGTCGTTTGTAGTTCAAACCACCGAAGTCCTGTCGTGTCGGCCCTGCGGGCTGCACGGACACGGTTCCTGCCCGCTGGGGCACTTTCGCTGCGCCCAGGCCATTGAGGTAACGCAGCTTCTGGCAACGTTGGGCGGAGAATAGCTGACCGGAACCAAGCCTTGCGGCGACATTTTCCCCTGGATAACTGTTCATGGGTTGCGGCGTACTCTTCACCGCCGCAAGTACCTTTGTGCTTCTTATGCCTGACTACGAAATTTACGAATACCCCAATGGTATCCGCCTGCTGCACAAGCAGGTGATGCATACCAAAATTGCGCATTGCGGCTTTCTGCTCGATATTGGCTCGCGCGATGAGGCCCCGCACCAGCAAGGGCTGGCCCATTTTTGGGAGCACATGGCCTTTAAAGGTACCACCAAGCGCAAGTCGTTTCACATTCTCAACCGCCTCGAAACCGTGGGTGGAGAATTGAATGCTTACACCACCAAAGAAAAAATCTGCTTTTACGCCTCCCTGCTCAGCATGCACTTCGAGCGCGCGTTTGAGCTGCTCACCGACCTCACATTTCACTCCGTTTTTCCGGGCCGCGAACTGGAGAAGGAACGGGGTGTAATTCTGGAAGAAATGAGCATGTACCTGGATGCCCCGGAAGACGCCATCATCGACGATTTCGATACGGTTGTTTTTGGCGACCACCCGCTGGGCGTTAATATTCTGGGCACCCGCGAGAGCGTGAGCCGGTTCCAGACCGCCGATTTTCATGCGTTTTTGCAGGAGCAGCTGCGCACCGACCGGCTGGTATTCAGTTCGGTAAGCAACCTGCCGTTTAAGGAGGTGAAGCGGCTGGCCGATAAATTTCTGGCCCCGCTGCCAGCCCGGCTGGGCGTGCGGGTGCGCCGGCCGGTGGGTGGCTACCAGCGCAAGTCGCAGGTCGAAACCCGGCCCATTACCCAGGCGCACTGCCTGGTGGGCGGCCCGGCCTACTCACTGAACGACCCGCGCCGCATCCCCTTTTTCATGCTGAACAACATCCTCGGCGGCCCCGGCATGAACTCGCGCCTCAACTTGGCGGTGCGCGAGAAATATGGCCTCGTGTACACCATCGACAGCAGCTATTCGCCCTACACCGACACGGGCTTGTTCGGTATTTACTTTGGCACCGAGGGCAAGCAGGTGAAGCGCACGCTGGGCCTCGTGCAAAAAGAGCTGAAGCTGTTGCGCGAAAAAACCCTCACCACCAATCAGCTGCACGTAGCCAAGCACCAGCTTATAGGCCAGCTGGCCATGAGCGAGGAAAGCAACGGCGGCCTGATGCAGCTCCTCGGCAAAAGCACCCTGGACCTGGGCCGCGTGGAGCCGCTGAGCGAAATCTTTGAAAAAATTGAGCGGATTTCGGCGACCGAGCTGCGCGACATGGCCAACGAAGTGCTGACCGAAGAGCACTTGAGCGTGCTACAATACGTGCCGGAAGCCAAGTGAGCCAGCCGGTGTTCGGGCACGTAGGCAGCTGCCAGCCGGTTGAGTGACCATTTTTCATCTTAGAAGGTGCGGAGGATTTCACGGAAGAACGCAGAGGTTGTTGCTTCTGCGTTCTTCCTCGAAATCCTCCGCGCCTTCTGTGGTAAAGCTGCTTGACTCCGCCTGTTTATTGAGCGTAAAATGATTGAAAACGACCTCATCCAGGACTACGCTGGGCAGCACACCGCGCCCGAGGCGCCGCTGCTGGCCCAACTCACCCGCGAAACCCACTTGCAAACCATGACCGCCCGCATGAGCAGCGGGCACGTGCAAGGCCGCTTCCTGAGCCTGATTAGCCACTTGATGCGGCCCCGCCGGGTGCTGGAAATCGGGACTTTCTGCGGGTATGCCACGCTGTGCCTGGCCGAGGGGCTGGCCCCGGACGGGCGCCTGCACACCATCGAAATCGACCCGGAAAAGGAGGCGCGCATCCGGCGCTATGTGGCGGCGGCCGGCATCACGGACCAAGTTTGCCTGCACATTGGGGCCGCCCTCGAGGTTTTGCCGGAATTGGTCGATGAAGCGTGGGATTTGGTCTTTATTGACGCCGACAAGCGCGGCAACGACGCTTATTTTGAGGCAGTAATCGGGCAGGTGCGCCCCGGCGGGCTGCTCATCGTGGATAATGTGCTGTGGAGTGGCAAGGTG
>JAYSZD010000375.1:0-4261 GCA_043738185.1 Hymenobacter sp.
CTCGCTGCCGCCGCTGCTGCGGGCCGAGCGCCTGTTTGCCACCGAAACCTTTGCCAATACCTTGCAGCAGGCCGATTTGAAGTCAATTATTGGAGAAAGCTACGTGCACCTGGGCCAGCCGGACAAGGGCGAAACGTACCTGCGCCAGGCCCTGGTCCTGGCCCAAAAAGAAAAGTTCCGCGAAGAAGAGATTGATGCCCTGCAAGGACTGGCCGGACTGGCGGCGCAACGCCGCGACTTTGCCGCCGCCTACGGCTACCAGCGCACGCTGGCGGGCATCAAGGACAGCGTGCGAAGCGAGGCCGCGGTCCGCAGCGTAGCGGAGATGCAGACCCGCTACGAAAGCGAGCAAAAAGATGACCGCAACCGTATTCAGGCCCTGAAGCTGGAGGAGCAAGGCTTGCTGGTGCGCCACCGCAACCTCCAGCTGCTGGCCGCGGGCGCGGTATTACTGATGGTGCTGGGCGCCAGCTGGAGCTTCTTCAAGCGCCGGGCCCTGCGCCAGCAGCTGGAGCTGAAGCAGCAGCAGCAGCGCCTGGAGCGGCAGCGGGTAGCAGCCGTACTCGAAGCCGAGGAAAACGAGCGCCGCCGCATCGGCTCCGATTTGCATGACGGCATCGGCCAGCTGCTCACGGCGGCTAAGCTCAATCTGCACGCGCTGGGCCGGCATTTGGGCTCCCAGCTCAACGGCCACCAGGTTCTGCTGGACAACGCGGTGGATATCGTAGACGAGTCGTTTCGTGAGGTGCGCGGCATTTCCCACAATCTGATGCCCAACGCGTTGCTGAAACGCGGGCTGGCAGCAGCCGTGCGCGACTTTATCGACAAGCTACCCAGCGGCGAAGGGCTGCGGGTGGAGGTACGGGCCTTTGGCCTCGATAATATGCGGCTGGACCCCACGGTGGAAAGCGTGCTCTTTCGCGTGGTTCAGGAGCTGGTCCAGAACATCATCAAGCACGCCCAGGCCAGCCAGATTAGCCTGCAGCTGGTGCGCCACCAAGACGAGCTGACGGTGATGGTGGAGGATAACGGCATCGGTTTCGACCCCACCGCCTTGGGGCCGGAGGCGGGCATCGGGCTGCGCAATGTGGCCACGCGCCTGGCCTACCTCGGCGGGCGGGCTGATTTTGATTCCGTGCCCGGCCGGGGCACTACCGTTACGCTGGCCGTGCCGCTGCGCGCCCTGGCGTAGGTGTTGAGCTGCAAGCTTGGGGCTTGAAGCTTAAAGTTTGCAGTTCAAATAAGCTTGTGTTTGTAGGCGTACTGAATCAGGCCCACGATGGACTTGGACTGGGTTTTGGTGAAGATGTTTTTGCGGTGGGTTTCTACGGTGCGCTCGCTGATGAACAGCTTGTCGGCGATGGCGGCGCTGGAATATTCCCCGGCAATGAGCTGCAGGATTTCCTGCTCGCGGGTGGTGAGCGACACGGGGCGTTCGGCCGCGTCGCGCGTGGCAGGCACGTCGAGGTGGTCGAGGAGGGTGGCGCCTACTTCGGGGTTGAAAAACGTGCGCCCGGCTGCCACGCGGCGGATGGCGGTGCTCAGCTCTTCGCCGGAAGTGTTTTTCAGCAGGTAGCCAGAGCCGCCCGCCGCCAGTACTTCCTGTACCGAAGCGTAATCGTGAAACATGCTCAGGGCCAATACCCGCACCTGGGGAAACCGCGCCCGAATGGCCTGCGTGAGCTGCACCCCCGACATCTGCGGCATGTTTAAATCGACCACGGCCACCTGCACTTCGGGGTGCGCCTGCAGCAGCAGCAGCGCCGCGGCTCCGGAGTTGGCCATGGCCACCACGCGCAGGCCAGCATCGTGCTTCAGCAGCACCTGCACGCCTTCGAGCACCAGCTGGTGGTCGTCGACGAGAAGCACCGGTATTTGGGTGGCTGCGGGCGGCTTGGGAAGCGACATATACGGGGCGGCTACGCGGTGGAGGGCGCTAAGAAACGACATGCGAACGGAACAAACGGGGAGGAAGAAGTAGCTGTTAGCTGTTAGCCATTAGCTGTTAGCCATTAGCTGTTAGCCATTAGCCGTTAGAAGTGAACGCTTGCCTCGGTTGGGACCAGAACCGATGATTACGCATATAATGCCGGCCGGAAAGGGGCCAACAGCTAGTGGCTATCAGTTAACAGCTAATCAATTATTCCAGCGGCATCTGCCCAAACCAGAGGGTCTTGCCCGAGCGGTTTTCGCCAAAAAATACCACTTGCTTGCCCGCATCGCCCACGGGGAGCAGCGGGTAGGTGTTGCTCATGTAAAACTTGCTGTCTTTGGTCACGCCAAAGGTTTTCTGGGCCCCAATGGTGGCGTTGGCCAGGTCGATGCGCGTGACGCTGGGGTAGCTGATAGTTTCGCGCTGGCTGGGCTCGAACAAGCCGCCGCGGCTGCCGTCCTCGGTCAGGCCTTCCACGGTGCGGAAACCGTCGAGCTCCTGCACAATCCAGTACACGCTGCGGCTGTCGGGCGTGGCGCGCATAAACTGACCGGTGGGCATAATTTTGGCCGTGGCGTTGTTTTCGGCGCGCCGCAGCCCGTACTGCGACCGGAGCTGGCCGCTGCCATCGAAGTGAAACAGCAGCAGGTCGCCGTAGGACTGCACCTCGGGGGTGTTGCCCGAAACGCGGCCGTTGGCCAGGGTGTTGAGCATCTTATTGCCCCCGCCCGACACCTTGTAGTTCTGGCCGCCCACGAAAATATCGCCGTTGGGGGTTTCGCTGGCCAGGTTGATGCGGAATTTCTTGCCCGTGTAGTCGGGGGTGCGCTTCTGGCCTTCGGGCACGCGCTGCTTTTTCTCAAACTCCTTGAGGTCGGTGCTGGTGAGCCATTTTACCTGGCCGGCCTGCACCTTCAGCAGTTGAAAGTGTTTGCCTTTGAAGTCGTCGCCGGCGGGCACATCGGCATGAAATTTCTTCTGGTCGTCGATGGCCGGGCCGTAGGCCAGCACGCCGCCGTCGGTCAGGGGCACGAAGCCGGCCACCTGCCAGCCGCTGTTGGGCGAGTCAACGGCCATTTTCTCCTTCACCTCGCCCTGGGCCGACACGCGCAGGTACTGGTAATCGGTGGCTTTGTGGGCGTCCTTGAGCTTGCCGGCGCCCTTGGTGTAGGCCAGCATAATGGCCACATCGGGCGAGGCAGTGAGCTGGCTGTCGTCGCTTTCCTCGTCCGCGTCCAGGGCCACGGGCGCCATCGCCACAAAGGTCTGGAGCACGTCGGTATCGAGATAGGTGTCGCGCACGAGCTCCAGCTTGCTGTTGAAATACAGCACGTGGTAGCCGATTTTCAGGCCCTTGAGGTTGCTGAGCTTCATGTTTTCGGCGGCCAGCACCAGCACGCCGCCGTTCACGTCATCGTCCACGTGGCCGAGGTGGCGGTAGCTGGCGCCGCTTTCGGTGCGGGGCTTTTCGGTGCCGAGCAGCTTGACTTTTTTGCGGTAGCCGCCGCCCAGCCAGCTCCATTTGTAGTCGATGCGCTTGCGGCGGAGTAGCAGTGTGCCGGCCGGATTCTTCAGCGCGCTCAAGGCGGCCACGCCCGGAATCAGGCCGGCCGCGCCCGCACTGGCCATGGGGTCGCTCACTTCCAGCGTCACGGCTTCTTTGCTAAAGTTTTCGCCCCGGTAGCCTTTCACCTTTTCCAGCGGAATGCTGTTTTCCTCCACGCCCAGCAGGTTGTACCTGGTATCGAAATGGTAGGTTTGGGTGGCCACCAGCTTTTCAGTGGCTTTGGTGACGAACAGCAGGTCGACCTTGCCCGCGGCCTGGTTCACCGTCACATCGGAGAGGTAGCCGCGCTTGGCTTTCTTCGATACATCGTGCGTTTTTTCCACTTCCAGGCGCTGGGCCAGCAGGGGAGTCGTGCTGGCCAGGGCCAGCGCAAGAACGAGGGAGAGGCGGGCGGTTTGCATGGGGCCGGGGGATGAAATGGGTAGTGACAAAGCACGGCCCCCGACGCCCCCGCGGCAATCCGCGCCACTGGGTAATTTGTCCTCCCTGCTGCCCGCGCCTGCGCCTCCGTGCTGGCACGGAGGGCCGGTGCCCGCCCGAGGCGCGCTGCCGGCCCGGAGCCGTTATGCCAGAAAGTGGTACAGGAAGGTGATAACGCCCGTATAGGCCGGCTTTTTCGAGCCTTCTATTTCCAGCGTCACGCCCACGCGGGCCTTGGCGATACCGCGCAGGTTGGCTACGGAGAGCATGCTGGCGCGCAGGCGCACTTGGCTGTTCACGGTCACGGCCTGGTTGAAGCGCAGGCTTTCGATTTCATAGTT